>MWCJ01000008.1 GCA_002069975.1 Bacteroidetes bacterium ADurb.Bin217
TTATTGTCAAAAGCCATCTAAATTAGATGTTGTATGTAATGAGAATAATATTGAACACAGGCTTACAAAACCTGCAACTCCTAAAACAAATGGAATGGTTGAAAGAGTAAATGGAATTATAAAAAATAAAACAATTAAGATAAATGAATATAATAATAAGGATGAAATGCAAGAAGAACTATTAAAGTTTTTGATGTATTACATTCTTTATAGAAGGCACGGTAGTTTGAGAAAAGAGCTTAATGTGAAAACGCCTTTTGATGCTATTGAAAAATGGTTTGAAATTAAACCTGAAATATTTTTACAAAAACCTGATGAATTTAAAAATAAAGTTTTATCTTTGAAAATAATTAATACAAGTTATCATAAACAACCTTGTGAAACTTGACACATATAAGCTATAATTTTTATTCTCCAAATGGAAACATGCGATTTAGAATTTACAATGTAAGCAATAAACCAATTTATATAGATTGGAAAAATACTTTGTATATATCGTCTGCAGAAAGTCGAAAAAGTTATTGGAATGATGAGTCTGTGTATGTAGGAACATTTACTTCTATTGATTTACAATGGACATCATGGCTAAATACAAATTCAGGAGTTTCGCGAGGGGTTATAACTAAGCCCGAACGAATAACTTTTTTACCGCCAAACTCAGGGGTTGAAGTATCAAAATATTCTGTTTATGATTCTCAAGAAATTCATATGTCGAATCAGAATTTTGTGGCAAATGATACTATAAATTGGAAAAAAAGTAAAAAAACAGTAAAAATTACTAAAAGCATATATGATATACAATCTACTCCATTTTCTTTTAGAAATTATATATCTATAGCAAAAACTGAAGATTTCAAAGAACCTATGTATTATGATTTTAGTTTTTTTGTTTCTCAAGTATGGAATATAAACGCTCGGCAGTTGGTTGGGGATTTTTTATATAAAACATATATGGATTCCACTGCTATTTCATCAAAATATCATCCGTACAAACAAGTAAATCGTTTTTTTGTAGTTGAAAAATAAATTTCAATTTGTAAACTTTTATTTTTTAATAAGATATTAAACATATTGTCATTTGTTTGCTTAATTTAAAATAAGCTATTTTAAATGTTATTGTCGGAATAGATAGTTTTACTCAAAGTATACTGACAATTATATTTTAAAAAAAAATTTAGGACAATACAATTTAAATATGTATTTTTAGCAGATTTTTTATAAATATGTATGGTTGAAAAAAAGAAGAATAATATAGAATTGGAACAAGATGAGCATATTGTATTTGTTGAAACAGACAAAGCGATAGTTCGAGATAGACCAATTAAAAGTCTTGCAAAAGCAATATCGTGGAGAATTGTAGGGTCGTTAGATACGTTTCTATTGTCGTATTTACTCATTCGCTTTATACAACCCGAAGCCGAGCATACAGCTGTGAAAACAGCCGGTTGGATAGCGAGTGTTGAGGTGGGGACAAAAATAATTTTGTATTATTTTCACGAACGAGCATGGGCAATGATTCGATGGGGAAGAGTATTAGTGCGAATACGTAGAAATACACCTGTACCTAAAAAAATGTTCAATAAAATGTTTCAAGTAAAAAACAGTAAATTAGCATTTGTTACTAAATCAAAAAAATAATATATGCAACAGTTTGTAGATAAATATAATAAATTAGCACAAAGCGAATCCATAGAATGTATTTTGCAAAAAATTTCATCAGATTTTCCTAATCAAGCGGTATTTACTACAAGTTTTGGACTCGAAGATCAGGTTATTACACATGTAATTTTTTCGAATTCTATTTCAATTCAAGTGGCTACTTTAGATACCGGTCGTTTGTTTAAAGAAACATATAAAGTGTTTAATAAAACACTCGAAAAGTATAAAAGTACTATTTCTGTATATTATCCTAACAACGAGGAACTTGAAGCTATGGTCAGCAAAAAAGGGCCTTATAGTTTTTATAATTCAGTTGAAGACAGAAAAGAGTGTTGTACAATTAGAAAAGTAAATCCTTTACAAAGAGCTTTACACAATAAGTCTATTTGGATAACCGGAATTCGTGCAGAACAATCTCCGAATAGGCAAAAATTACAAATGTTTGAATATGACGAAGATCGTTCGTTAATTAAATGTAATATTCTCATTGATTGGACATTTGATCAAGTGCAAGAATATATTAAGAAGCATCAAATACCGTATAACAGTCTTCACGATAAAGGTTTTGTAAGTATAGGTTGCGAACCGTGTACGCGAGCTATACAGCCCGGCGAAGATTTCAGAGCAGGACGATGGTGGTGGGAAGATAATTCTAAAAAAGAATGTGGACTTCATACTCACAAAAAATAAAAATATATGAGAACAAGTACTCTGATTTTATTACTTGGATGTTTTATTTCCTCCGTGTTTGCAAATGTTAGTTTGCCTTCATTTATTTCGAGTAATATGGTGTTGCAACAAAATACCGATGTCGTAATATGGGGCTGGGCATTACCCGACGAAGAAGTTTCAATGCTAACGGGGTGGGAAGATTCGGTATATGTTACAAAAGCTGGTTTGGATTCTACTTGGCAGTTTACTATTCCTACTCCTAAGGCCGGCGGTCCCTATACAATTCGTTTTCAAGGATATAATTCTATTTTATTGCAGAATATACTTATTGGTGAAGTCTGGATTTGTGCAGGAGCTTCGAATATGGAGTGGTCGGCAAAAAAAGGTATTAATAATGCTGAACGCGAAATGTCATCGGCAAATTTTTCTGAAATTAGAATGTTTACTGTTGCAAAACAAGCTTCTGAAGTAAAACAAAACCATGTACAGGGACGTTGGAATGCTTGTTCTCCTAAGGTTATGTCTGATTTTAGTGCAGCAGCATACTTCTTTGCTCGTGAATTACAAAAAGAATTGAATGTGCCCATTGGTATTATTCAAGCTACGTGGTCAGAAACTTCGGCAGAAGTTTGGACACCCTATGATGCTATTTTTACAAATAGAAAAATAGCTGATGCGTCATTAAAAATTAAAGAAAATAATAATTGCCCCACAACACCCGGTGTCTTGTACAACGGTATGATAGCACCTTTGGCACCATTTAAAATTAAAGGTTTTATCTGGTATCAGGGCGAAGCAAATGTGGTAAATGCACGAACATATGATTTGCTTATGGAAGCTCTTATCGAAGCTTGGCGTGATGCATGGGACGAAGATTTACCTTTTTATTTTGTTCAAATTGCTCCTTATGCAAATTATGAAGAAGAAACCGGTGTGTTGTTGCAAAATGCACAGCGAAAAACTTTACGTGTAATGCAAACAGCTATGGTCATAACAACAGATATTTCAGGCGATATTTCAAATCAGCATCCTACTAACAAGCAAGATGTAGGGCGACGTTTTGCTCATTTAGCTTTAGAACATACCTATGCTAAAACACAATTTAATGTAAATCCACCGGTGTATAGAAGTAAGAAAGTTCAAGGCAAAAAACTTATTGTATATTTTGATAATGCTTTGGGGTTACATTCAAAATTTAAAATTGTAGAAGGGTTTGAAATTGCCGGTAAAGATGGTGTGTTTTATCCGGCACAAGCAAAAATAGAAGGTACAAGCGTTGAATTATCGTCAAAACAAGTTCCTATGCCTGTTCATGTGCGTTTTGCATGGAGCAATACTGCTCGTCCTTTAATATTCAATGCATTAGATATTCCTTTATCTTGTTTTAATACCAAAGAATAATGTGTATGAAGTTACCAGAAGAATGTAAATCGTTAGAAGAAGTACGCGACCATATAGATGCCATAGATACTGAAATAATGAAATTGTTTGGCAAGCGTTTTTTATTTGTTAAAGAAGTTGTAAAATATAAAAATAAAGACCAAGAAAGTATTATTGCTGCCGACCGCCGAGCTGCTGTGTTGAAACGACGACGCGAAATGGCAATTGAAAATAAATTAGATCCAGATGTGTTCGAAGATATTTATTCTATTCTTATAGAGCACTTTATTGAAGAAGAACTTAAAATTGTAAAATCTCATAAATAATTGTATGTATCGTAAAGAACTTAAAGTATTAGATTGCACCATACGAGATGGTGGATTAATGAACAAATGGCAATTTAGTAAAGAATTTGTAAAAGATGTGTATACCGCTTGTGTTGATGCAGGTATAGACTATATGGAAATAGGATATATAAGTAGCGAAGATCAATTTTCACGCGATGAATTTGGTGCATGGAAATTTTGTAGCGAAAAAGATGTACGCGAAATAGTAGGTGAAAACAAAACAAATACAAAAATATCAGTTCTTGCTGATATTGGTCGTATCAAATATACAGATATTCGTCCTAAAAAAGAAAGCGTTATAGACATGTTTCGTGTTGCTTGTTATGAATATCAAATAGATAAAGCTATAGAATTGGCTCACCATGTAATGGATAAAGGATACGAGGCTACTATAAATTTAATGGCAGTATCTACAGTTACCGATAGACGTTTAGATGAGGTGCTTGTAGATGTTTCAAAATCTCGAGTAAAAGTTTTCTATTTAGTTGATAGCTTTGGAAGTATGTATAGCGAAGATATTCAGCATTTAATGAAAAAATACCAAGAAGCTCTACCGGGAGTTACCATAGGATTTCATGGACATAACAACTTGCAACTTGCGTTTGCAAATACTATTGAATGTATTATTCAAGGAGCAAATATGCTCGATGCTACTTTATTGGGAATGGGGCGAGGTGCAGGAAATTGTACTACAGAATTACTTGTGTCGTTTCTTAAAAATCCAAAATATAAATTGCGACCATTATTATGGGCAATTGAAAAGCATGTACGTCCATTGCAAAAACAAATAGATTGGGGATATTTTATGCCATATTTAATAGCAGGTGCATCAAATGATCACCCTAAAAGTGCATTAAAATGGATGGATTCCGACAGAAAAGAAGAATACGTTGCGTTCTACGATCAAATGCGTGAATCTCGTCAAGAATTAGAATAAACATAGATTTCATTTTCATAAAATAAAAAAGGTGTTATGCAAATAGCATCTTTTTTTTGTCTGAATCTGAGTGTCTGAGTGTCTGAGTGTCTCAATGTCCCAATACCCAACCCTATACCCTATAACGTAAACCCTATACCGAAAAAAAAAATAACAAAATGTGAGCTTATATTCCTATATTTGCTAAACTTTTTTGTATTACTACCATGACGATATTAGACGAAATTATTGCTCGAAAAAAAATAGATGTTGCACAAGCAAAGCAGAATGTTTCAATACAAGAATTGGAGTTTTCTCCATATTTTAAACGTACTTGTATTTCGGCAACAGAGAGTATTTGTAACCCTTTAAAATCGGGGATTATTGCAGAACACAAACGGAAATCTCCTTCAAAGGGGATAATCAATCCAAATTGTACTGTAATAGATGTAGTAGAAGGGTACGAAAAGGCGGGAGCATCGTGTATATCGGTGTTGACCGATGAACCATATTTTGGTGGAACAATTTCTGATTTACTTATAGCACGAAATAGGGTAGCAATTCCTTTATTACGCAAAGATTTTATTGTAGATGAATATCAAATAGTAGAAGCAAAATCAATAGGTGCTGATTTTATACTTCTTATTGCTGCATGTTTGCAAAAACAACAAGTGCAAACATATGCGAAATTAGCAAAATCATTAGGGCTTCAAATATTGCTTGAAGTGCATACTAAAGAAGAACTTGATGTGTATTGTCCCGAAATAGATATGGTGGGAGTTAACAATCGAAATCTTAAAGATTTTTCGGTTGATATAGCTCGATCAATAGAATTATATCCATTGTTGCCAAACGAAGTTGTGAAAATTACCGAAAGCGGTTTGCATTCGCCTCAAGAAGTTAAAACTCTCAAAAAAGTTGGATTTCAAGGGTTTTTAATGGGCGAAAATTTTATGAAACATGAAAATCCCGGACAGGCGTGTAAAGATTTTTCGGTGCAAATACGATAATTATGACTATTAAAATTAAAGTTTGTGGCATGCGCGATCCACAGAATATTCAAGATATTGTACAATGCAATATTGATATACTTGGATTTATATTTTATGAGCAATCGCAACGATTTGTAGGACATGATTTTTCACCACAGTTATTGCTCGATTGTGGTAAACAAACAGCAGGTGTGTTTGTTAATCAAAGTGTAGAATATGTTGTTCAAAAGCAACAAACATATGGATTGGATTATTTGCAAATACATGGCAATGAATCGGTAGAGTATTGTAAACAATTGTATGAAATAACTCAAGCGTATATAGTAAAAGCATTTTTAATTGACGAACATTTTTCTGATTCAATTCTTGAAGAATACACACCGTACTGTCATTATTTTTTGTTTGATACAAAAACAACTCTGTATGGTGGGAGCGGACAAAAATTTGATTGGAATATTTTACACACAATGAATATTTCTAAACCATTTTTTTTGAGTGGGGGAATTACGCCTCATGATACCGATATACTTTCACGAATTCATCATTCAAAGTTGTATTGTATTGATATAAATTCAAAATTTGAAATACGTCATGCTTTTAAAAATGTAGAAGCTGTGCGTCATTTTGTTACAAGTATTCATTAAAAAAATGAAAAAAGGTTTTACATCAAGATTTTTTTTTATATTTTTGATACACAAAATTAAAAAAGGAAAAACGTGAAAAAAAAGATATTGGTAGTAGATGATTCTTCATCGAATGTGCTGTTGTTACAAAATTTTTTGGAAGACGAAGGATTTGATATTCAAGTAGCAAATTCAGGTAGAGAAGCTATTAAAAAGGCACAAGATTTTATGCCCGATTTAATTTTATTAGATTTAATGATGCCCGGAATAAATGGTATTGATGTTATGCATTCTATTTCAAAAGATATTCCGGTTATTATGATTTCCGCAAATAAAGACCCTCAGTTAGTTGCCGAAGCAAAAGCCAATGGAATAAAATCGTATATTCAAAAACCAATAGATTTTGACGAAATTTTGAATGAAATAGCGATTTATATTAAATAAAGCTTCATTTTTCGTACAACGATTTTTTTTGCAATGGTACATAGTATTTCTAAGAACAACGATGTGTATGTGATTTTTGTTTAATTATGCAATTTATATTGGGTAATTATGAGTTTATAATTTGAATATAGCTCTAATCCTTAAAAAATCTTATTCAAAAACAAAATCTAAACAGTTTCTATAGCTGTAATGTTCGTTCTGTAATTTTTTTTGTATGTTTGTGTGAAAAATTAAGCAACACGAATATACTGCGTGTTGAAAAAGTATAGATATATGATTCAATCGATGACAGGTTATGGAAAAGCTATAGCCGAATGGACAGATAAAAATATTGTAATTGAAATTAAGTCGCTCAATAGCAAACAGCTTGATGTAAATGCACGAATATCGCATGTGTTTCGCGAAAAAGAATTAGAAATACGTTCTCTATTATCGGAGACTTTAGTACGAGGAAAAATAGATTTTGCTTTATATATAGAATATCGCGATGGTTTGAGTGAAAAATCTATAAATACTCATGTGGTTTCTTCGTATTGTTCGCAACTGCGAGCTATAGCTGCCCAACAGCAATTGCCCGAATCAAATATTCTCGATATAGCTATGCGTATGCCCGATGTGTTACTATCGGAGCCGGTTTCGGAATTGAATGATGATTTGTGGAATATGGTAAAAAAAGCATTATTGCAAGCTGTAGCTGATATAACAGTATATCGTAAAAATGAAGGAAATGCATTGAAACAAGATGTTCAACAAAATATAGTATCAATAGAACAATTGTTGGTGCAACTTGCTCCTCTTGAGCCGCTTAGGATGCAGCGTATTAAAGAACGAATTGTAAATGCAATAGATGAAGCTGTAGGGAACGATAAAATTGATACAAATCGATTTGAACAAGAATTGATATTTTATATAGAAAAACTCGATATTAACGAAGAAAAAGTGAGATTGCATCAGCATTGCGAATATTTTAAACAAACAATGAACGAGAGTAATTGTGGCAAAAAATTGAGTTTTATTGCACAAGAAATGGGACGAGAAATTAACACAATTGGTTCAAAATCTAACGATGCCGACATGCAAAAAATAGTTGTTCACATGAAAGATTACTTGGAAAGAATTAAAGAACAAGTCTTAAATATTTTATAATATGGCACAACAAAAAATGATAATATTTTCGGCTCCTTCGGGTAGTGGAAAATCTACAATTATTAATTATTTATTACAAAAAGGATATCCAATAGAATTTTCGATTTCGGCTACTACCAGAAGTCCGCGAGGAGCCGAAAAGCATGGTGTTGAGTATTATTTTTTATCTCTCAAGGAATTTAAACAAAAAATTAAAAAAGACGAATTTCTAGAATACGAAGAAGTATATGAAAATCGCTTTTATGGAACCTTACGTTCTGAATGTAATAGAATTTGGAATGAAGGTAAAACAGTAGTTTTTGATGTTGATGTTGCCGGAGGTATTCGACTTAAAGAATTATTTGGTGAAAATGCCTTGTCAATTTTTATTCAATTACCCTCAATAGATGAATTAAGAAAACGTTTGGAAAACCGCAAAACAGACACCCCCGAAGAAATTGAAAAGCGAATAACAAAAGCAAATTTTGAAATTCAATTCTCCTACATGTTTGATACTATTGTGGTGAACGATGATTTACAACAAGCTTGTCATCAGGTAGAAACCTTAATTTCCGATTTTATTGGTCAAAAATAAATTTTAAATACCGTTACGTTCAAAGGATACGATTATTCATTATTGGTAATGAACGTATCGTAATATTTAGAAATTTTATGCGATTGCGAATATAATTGCGAAGCATTGTTTGAAGAGCATTCAAATATAAATGTTCCAATATATGATGGGAAATTTGGATTGTTGTATTGATTCACAATTCGTTGCATGACTTCTTGTTTGGTTAAAATAGAATCAATACCTGGTATTATGGTGTATAACGTGTAGAGTAAAGTTTTATCTTTATATCTACCAAAAAGTAGTGTATCGTTGGGTAATGGTATGGTATAACAATTATATGAGTATTCATCGTTGGTATAATTTAAAATTAATAAACTGTCAATAATTGTATATTTTCCTTGTTCGTTAAATTTAGCTCCATGTGTATGCGATGCTTTGTGAGTAAATGTGTTGTTGGTGTCGAGCGTAATGCTCATTTCAGAATCTTCAGTGATTTTTGTAAAAACTACGGGTGTTTGCTCCCAATTACATGAAATTGTAAATAAAGTCAACGTAACACTTACTATTAAATAAAGAATATATTTTAACATAATTAAAAAAATTATAGAGATTTAGAAATAAATGAATACACTTGGTCAACCAATATCTTAGTGTCATCTTCGGAAACATGTTCTACAGAAATTTCGGGTCCAAAAGTAACTGTTACAGTTGTAGGACGAAATCCGAAATTTGATCGAGGCCAAGCAATTGCCGATTTTGATATTGCTACAGGTATTATTGGGGTTTGAGATTGAACAGCTAATTTAAATCCACCTTTGCGAAATATCCCTAAATTACCTGTTTTGGTGCGAGTTCCTTCGGGAAAAATAGCGACATTTTTGCCATGCTTTATATGTTCTACAGCTTTTTTTAAACTTGTGGCAGAACGTTGAGAATTGGTTCGGTCTATAAAAATAATTTGCAATTTTCGGAGCATATATCCCGTAAAAAAGTTTCTGCTTAATTCGTCTTTTGCTATAAAATGTAAATTGCGTTTAGTTGTTGCAAATAAGCAGGCAATATCAAAATACGACGCATGATTTGCCATAAATATATAATGCTTTGACGGATGTATATGTTCAATGCCTTTTACGATTATGCGGCTTCCAAGTATTAATGCAATACCCGGTGCCCACAAATGAATAGTAATCCACCACGCACCTTTGTAATTGAGAATTGGTGCAAGTATATACACTATAAAAATTGTCCATAGTGCAAGCAAAATCATTTGAATTATATTAATTAGTATCATAAGATGTAATATTTTCAATATTTTTACAAAATAAATCATTTCACTTGAAATTATTGGTGTATGGAACAAAAAAAAATAGGTGCGGTATATTTAATCCCAAGTTTTATGGGGGAACAATCGGTTGAAGTTTTATTTCCTGAATATAATAAGTTGATAATTAGTAAATTAAATTATTTTATTGTAGAAAATGCACGTACAGCTCGAAGATCATTAAAAAGCATATGTAGTGATTTGCGAATTGATACTCTTCATATTCAAGAAATTGATAAACATGTTGATGTATTGCCTATAGATGCATATTTAGAACCTCTTAAGCATGGGTATGATATTGGAATAATGAGTGAAGCAGGCATGCCATGTATTGCCGATCCGGGTAATTTGTTTGTAGCTAAAGCTCATTCATGGGGGGCTACAATTGTTCCTTTAGTTGGACCGAATTCAATAATTATGGCTCTTATAGCTTCGGGTTTTAACGGACAACAGTTTTGTTTTCATGGCTATGTGCCTTTAAAAGATGGACGTTTGCAGGCTCTAAAACAATGGGAACAGCAAGCGGTAAAATTTTCGATTACACAAATTTTTATGGAAACTCCATATAGAAATATGTTATTGTTTGAAGATATATGTAAGGTTATTTCTCCGCAAACCAAACTCTGTATTGCGGCAAATATTACCTTACCAACGGAATATATAGCAACAAAAACAGTGGGAGAGTGGAAGTTGCAAACTCCTTCGATTCATAAGCAACCTGCAATTTTTTTGTTGGGAACATAGAAACTGTTTAAATTAAAAACAAAATTTAAACAGTTTCTTAGTTTTTGCTTTGCAATTTTTTAAGTAGTACCTCTTATTGAAATGCAAACAGTTTTTTAAGGTAAGCAAAAAATAATAGAAGGTTATAACTAGGAATTTTATATCACATAGTACTTGTAAATAAATACCTGAAGTATTGTTGTTTTATACAGTTGATGTACTACGTACTTATGAGTAATTTGCTTGAAAAATGTACTCAATTTGTTGTAAACCATTGCTTTTAATAATTTAATGTATGTATATTTGCAATGTAATCATAGTAAAAAAAAAGTGAGTTAATGGTTTTTATATCATTCGTTTAGAGAAACGATATTATGAGTAAAAACCACAAAAGAAATCTCGGAAATGAGTGAGCAGAGGTAAACGATTTCATAGTTTTTTGGTTTATTTAGGGGTTGTTTTCAAAAAAAATGTTTACCGTTTGATTAAGTGAAGTTGAATAATTCATCATTTCCGAGAACATATAAAAAAAAGATTGACATAATTGTCAATCTTTTTTTTTGAATATATGCCATTTGGTATCCCGTAAATTTGGGTTTATCTATCAATTTATTTTATAAGTTTTCGCATAATAGCATCGTAGATTTTGTCTGAAATTAAATGTTTTAGTAGAAGCAATGGTTTTGCACCTTTTCCTGCAACATATCGTGTTTTTGGATGTTTTGATGTAAGAGCACGAACAATTACACGTGCAATTGTTGATGGCGGAGACGGATTTTTCATTGTATTAAAAATCGATTGCAATCCTGTAACGTACGGAGCATACACTGTTTTTCCCGAAGTAGCGATTGCAGAATCTAACGCTATGCCCCCCCATTCGGTTTCAATAAGTCCCGGTTCCACAATAATAACTCGAATACCAAAAGGAGCAACTTCGAAACGCAAACAATCGGAGAAACCTTCTAATGCATGTTTTGATGCATGATACCAACCACCAAGCGGCGAGTAAGTTTTACCGGCAATAGATGAAATATTAATAATATATCCGTAAGAATTATTTCGCATATGCGGTAATACCAGTTGAGTAATTCGAGCCAAGCCAAATAGATTTACCTCAAATTGACGTTTAGCTTCGTCAATTGAAACATCTTCAATTGCTCCATACGAGCCATATCCGGCATTATTAATTAAAATGTCTATTCTACCTTCTTTGGCGATAATTGTATCAATACAATTGCGAATAGAGCTATCGTTGGTAATATCAAGACTTATAATGTGAGCTCCTATAGTAGCAATGTCTTGCATGTTTTCTACCCTACGAGCGGCACCGTATACGGTATACATGCCTTTTTGCAACAATTGTTTCGCAGTTTCTTTTCCGATACCTGCCGATGCACCAGTTATGAGAACAACTTTTTTCATGAATTTATTTTTTTTAGATTTTAAAAATACGAAAAATATAGCAATAGAAATATGTTTTTATTTAGAAACTGTTTAAATAATTTTTTATAATAAAGATTACAAATAGATTATGATGGGAAAATTTAATTAATTGTTTGCCTTGATAAATTCAATTGGATTATATTTGTTCTCTCTTGCTTGTATAGTTTTCTATCGGCTCACAGAAAACCGAATACGAAATGCTTCCAAGAAGGATAAGTGTAGGCACATTAGACATTAGTAAAATAAAACAATTATGAAAATTATTTTTCACGTATTATCACTTTGTTTTTTTAATTTCTCGTGCAAGAAAGAAAATTTGTATATGCTCAAGAATATTTGAAAAGAATAAAAATGGATATAAGAAATTGAATAATTAAAAATAAGTATAAATTTTAAAACAAAAAAGATGAAAAAAATGAAATTTTTATTCCCAATTTTATTAATTGGATTTGCAAGTATTAGTTTAAATAGTTGTAAAAAATGTAAAGGAGAAGATCCTAGTGCAAAAGTTATAAATAACGGTACAGAAAAAGCTAGTGTTCAAATAAAAACATCGAATGGCAATACTGTTAATATAAATAATGTTGAACCAGGTACTTCTTCACCAAATAGTAGTTATGCTCCTGGAGAAGTTGTATTTACAATAACTGTTGCTAATAATGATTATGTGGATACGGTTCAAATGACAGAATGTTTTGATTATGATATTGCTATTGACGCAAATAATGTAATTACAACATCTGCTATTGATAGGAATGAATAAAAAAAAGTGGAAGCTTGAAACCACATAAAAAAACGGGGCGTAACTGAAAAGCCATATGAGTAAGAAAATTTAAAAGTAATTGAAATGAAAAAAATATTAACAATATTAACAGTAATTATTAGCATAAGTTCAGCAACTTTTGGACAAGTAAATCCTCATGCAATTGGACTTCGTTTGGGTGGAGATGGAGATGCTAATGGAGCAGAAATTTCATATCAACATGGAATGGGCGAAGCAAACCGTGTTGAATTTGATTTAGGATTTAGAGGCAACAAAAATTATAACAGCATGTTTCTTTCTGGTGTATATCAATGGGATTGGAATTTGACAAGTGGATTAAATTGGTATGTTGGTCCGGGTGCTGCATTAGGTCTTTACGATTGGGATGATGGAAAAACATCAAGTAGTGGATTTAATCTTGGATTAGGTGGGCAAATAGGTTTAGAATTTGATTTTCAAGATCTTGGTGCTCCTTTATTGGTAAGTTTAGATGCTCGACCAATGTTTGATTTTATTGGTTATAATAACGGTTTTGGATGGGGTGCCGCACTTGGCATAAGATATATTTGGTAATTAAAAAAACACGACCTCACACACTAAGCCTCATGGCGTTTGGTGTGTGAGGTTTTTTTATTTTCAATCGTTAGCAGGTTTCGTATTTGTCTTACAGAATGCTAAATGGCTATATCTGCGAGGAAACTAAAGTGTAAAACTGTTCATTACATTTTTATGTAAAACCTCCTTTATTTTAATCATCTAATTAATTGTTAAATGACGCACCTATTTTTTCAAAATGGTTCATCAAATGACACTAAAATACAACAAATAATATGAATATAATAAATTGATTAACAATTAATTATATCATTACTGGTGCGTCAAATATATAAATTAAATTGACGCACCAGTTGACGCACATTTTCTTTGTTGTTGTTTGTTGTTGTTTGATATTAAACAAAAAAAAAATGGCTGAAAATCAAGCGATTTACAGCCATTTGTTGTTATTTGATATCTACTTTGTCGGGGCGGCAGGATTCGAACCTGCGACCTCCTGGTCCCAAACCAGGCGCGATAACCGGACTACGCTACGCCCCGTTGCTTATAAAAAAGCTGTGCAAAAGTAATGGTATTTTCTAAATTTGCAAATCTTTTGTCAAAAAAATAATTTCTTTTTCAATTTTTTATTTTTTGCAATTGTTTTATTTCATTTTTGTACTTTTGTTGCATATTTACTTCGTATGGATATTTCTCTTTTAAAAGATATCGTTATTCTTTTGATTATTTCAACTCTTATTAATGTGGCTTTTGTTCGCATTAAAGTTCCTACCATTGTTGGATATTTACTTACCGGAATTTTGTTGGGACCACATTTGTTGGGTCTCATAAAAGCACAGCACGAAATAGAAATGATTGCCGAAATAGGCGTTGTACTCTTATTGTTTACTATAGGTATGGAGTTTTCGCTAAAGCATTTACTTAAAATACGAAAAGTAGTTTTTTTTGGCGGTTTATTTCAAGTATTTGTAACCGCAGGAGTATTCATGCTCCTTAGTAAATTTTATAATCTGCCTTGGCAAACCGGTTTGTTTATTGGATTTTTGGCTGCATTAAGTAGTTCTGCTTTGGTGTTGAAGTTGCTTCAAGAACGTTCCGAACTTACATCAAATTATGGGCGTACTACATTGGGGATTCTCATATTTCAAGATTTAATGTTGGTTCCTTTGTTATTGTTAACTACATTTTTAAGTAGTGAAAGTTCAAATATTGGGTATGAATTGTCGGTGTTAACAATTAAAATGATTATAATCATTGCGTTTGTATATGTGGGTAATCGTTGGCTTATTCCAAAGTTGCTTCATGTAGTGGCTTTACTTAAAAATCAGGAATTATTTATGCTTGCCATTTTTATGATTTGTATGGCTGTATCTCTCATTACATTTCAATTGGGTATGTCGTTGGCTTTTGGAGCTTTTCTTGCCGGACTAATGATTTCTGAATCCGAATATAGTCATAATGCTTTTGGTAATTTAATTACCTTTAAAGATATTTTTACAAGTTTCTTCTTTATTTCTATAGGTATGATGCTCGACATGATGTTTGTAGTAAATAATTATGAAATTGTATTGATAAGTGTGCTTCTTGTTATAATTATAAAAGGAATAGTAGGTGCAGCTGCGGGCTTTCTTTTAGGACATACATTTCGTGGTATTGTTATGATAGGTTTGGCGCTAACGCAAGTAGGTGAGTTTTCGTTTATATTAGCTAAAATTGGATTTCAAAAATCTATTATTAATAATTTTTATTATCAATTATTTTTGGCGGTGTCTGTTATCACAATTACACTTACGCCATTTGTTATGAATATCTCATTGCCTTTAGCTAATATTTTATTAAAACTACCATTACCCAAAATCCTTATTAACGGATTGTTTCCCCTTAAGGAAATTGATATTCCTCATATGAATAATCATTTGGTTATTATAGGTAAAGATTCTACTGCAATGAAACTTTCTATTATGGCTAAACATATTCAAATGCCACATATTTCGGTAATTTTTGATCCTACGATTGTTCGCGATAAGTTAAAAAATGGAGATGTTGCTATTTACGGAGATGCCATAAATTTACCTATTTTGTACAAAGCGCATGTAGATTCTGCCGATATTGTAATAATTTCGGTAGGAAGTGCTGTGCCTACTATGGCAATAATTGAGAGTGTTCGAAAAATTAGTAAGTCTGCTCATATAATTGTTAGAGCACAACATGTTGAAATGGTTGAGCAGTTTTACAAATTAGGAGCAGACCAAGTAATACCTCAAAGTTTTGAGTTGGCTATAGATTTATTTCATAGAGTATTAAGCAAGCGATTGATTCCATTAAAAGAAACAAATAGAATTATATCAAGTATTCGCAGTGATTATTTGGGAGTATACAGCGATAAGGATTTGCAAAATCAAGCATCAATACTCGAAGAATTATCGCATATAGAAATTAGTGCAATTAAAATCGAGGAATTTTCTGAATTGGTTGGAAAAAACTTGCAAGATTCTCAACTGCGTAATCGTACCGGAGTAACCTTACTTGCAGTAAAGCGAGGTAAGACTGTGATAGAACACCCAAATCTTCAGTTTGTTTTTAATTGTAACGATATTGCATTTGTTCTCGGTAGTCCCGAACAGGTAAATGCTGCTTCGGAATTGTGTAGTGTTGGGTAATAATGGAGCAATATAATGTAATATTGGATATTTTTTTGTAAAATTTGGTTAAAACAAACAATTAATATGAACAAATCCTCCATTATAACTCATTTCAAAATCGCGTGTTATACCCGAATTGTATTCTTGAATTCTTGATTGTGCTTTTGATAAAAGATCGCAGCCAACAATTACTTGCGGTTGAAATTTCCCAAATTGCATAGATATACCAAACGGAATAATTCGCATTCCAAGATCGTTACCTTTGCTTCCTTCGAAGTACATGTGGTGATACATAGGTCCTACACCAAATATAAAACTGTGTTTGGTAGAACCTATAGGTTTGTTAAAGTATAATTCTGCTCCTCCCGAAAACCGACCATAATTGTAAAATGTTCCAGTCGACATTAATTTAGGACCTATTGCTGCTTCTCCTGTTATATTTATTCGCATGTATTTTGCAAGTCTATAAGTTGCCGTAATGCTTAATTGTTCGTTCATGTAAATAGATAAATTTACTGTTGAATAATTCTGATAGCGTTCTTCTAAATAGTCGTTTACATCGCTTGGATAAAAAAATCCGAATCCAATGCCAAAGCCAATTCCAATTTTTTTGTATTCTGTTTCATTATAAAATTTTATACCATTATTGGTATTCGAAAAAGCAGTATTAACAATGAAAAATACTGCGAGTAAACCCGTAATTTTGTTCATGATAGTTGTGTTTTTTAGTTAATATTTCAACAAAAGTAGAAAAAAAATAAATAAGTATTTTTATGTATTAAAAAAGTAATTCACAATGTTTTAACAAATGTATAATTGAAAGATATTATATATCTTTTTTAAAGTTGTTACATTTACTTTTATACAATATTGTATGATTTTTCATGTTTTTACTACTTTTTTTTGTTCAATTAGAATAATGTAATGGAAAAACAGTATATTTGCCTAATGTGTAAAATTTAAAAACTTCTGACTATGAAACGATTTTTACTTGTACCTGTTTTTGCTCTCCTTATTAGTTCTTTGTTCGCTCAAGGCGAAATTAAAAATGCATCGTATTTAACCTTAGCGTGGAATAGACCAATGTTGAATTTTGGAGAACAATTAGACCGCAATTCTGCAGAAAATTTATATAAATTTTATAATAATCAATACGATAATTTTGCTCATTATGGAGGTTCTTTAAATTTCGGAACATCATTTTATATTCATCCTACCGGTTTTATTAAAGGTTTTAAAGCCGGAGTATTGGTCGATTTTATTGATTTAGGTGCAAATTATATGACTTTTACCGATTCAAGTATTCAAGTAGCTACTCCTACAAATTTTAAAGAAGAACGTGTATGCCACGATTTAACAGGTCGGTATTCATTAAATATTGGAGCTCTTGTAACTTATAGCCCAAAGAAAAAATTGTTTTTTGATTTGTATTTTAAAATTCGTCCTACGTTTGCTATAAATTATATTAGTGCTCCATTGTGGAAGCAAGTAAATAGTGATGTTATGTATAACGATAGAATTTATACAAATTACGACCAACAAACTATATATGATGCTTCAGGAAAAGAAAAAATGCACAAACAAGTATTTGACGAAACAAGTATAGGTTTAGGATTAAATTATTCGTATGGTTTAGATATTCGTTATTCTAAAATGTCAATAGGTGCAGAATTGGTAACGGGAAAATTGAAATACACCTCAAGTGTAATTCAGTTAGATCAAATAGTTCGTGACCAATATTTTAAATTAAAATTAGGTTTCTTTTTTGCCGAATAAATAAAATTTGTTATTCATACAGAAAACTCCAATGCTTTTAAAATGTGTTGGAGTTTTTTTATTTATTATAATTAACAATTAACAATTAAAAAAATATACTTGTACAGTAATACTAAAAACAATCTTTTTACGTACTTTTACCTCCATAAAATTCACATGCAGATATGATTCGTTGGTTTTTTATTATTACTATAGGTTACAGTATATTGTTGTTGTGTTCGTGTAATAAACAAGAGCAATACGGTTTCGACGAAAATGATACTATTAGAGGTATTTGGGGGCAAACAATTCTTTATGATGAATTTGGCTTTGCTGTTACAAATAATGAAGGTATTCAGATAATTGCTCATTGTGTTGATACGCTTGGCAACAATACCAACGGTGATTTTATTGTGTTTGATACTACACTAACTACGATTACCGATTCGAAAGGTTTTTGGCAATTTAATAAAGCACCGGGAGGTTTGTATTTTATTGAATGTATTAAAGAAGGGTTTTGTAAAAATACTGTATATAATTATTCATACGATACCTTACGAGCCGATACGTTAGATGTATTATATTTGTCTGTGAAACCACAAGCAGAGGTAAGTTTAGATTCAATTTCATTACAATCAACTATGTTGAATCTTTCACGAACAGTTTCTTTTAATTCTTCTCAATCTGCTCAATATATGCTTTCTACATGGTATTTTTTTGATACTTCATCTCAGGTAAGTGCTTCTAAGTATGTATATGCCTATATGTCGGGTGCGGCTGTAGGAAAAGGGGGCGACCAACAATCGCTTACGACTAAAAAACCCCTCGATAAATTATACGAATCAGGTATTACTGAGGGGAAAACAGTATATGTTTCGTGTGCTGTAGATAATGCAAAATATGTTCAATATTATAATGAACAAGGTTTAGTTGTGTATCCTAATATTTCGCAATTGTCGACTGTAAAATCTTTTGTAATGCCGGTCGAAGATTAATGTCACATGAAAAGTATAGTATATAGTATACTTCTTTTTTTATTGTGTACCTCTTCGGTTCAGCATCCTGTTCATATTTCGTATACTAAAGTTGAGGTGAAAGGGCTTCAGGTTCGCTTATTAGTTAAATTATTTCCCGATGATTTTTTGGTGGCTGCTCAAACTTATTTTGCAAAACAACATATTTCCGAACAAGAATTAATTCAATACATTTCAATACATTGTCGTGTAAGTATTCATGGGGAATTGTGCAAATTTACATTTGAACAAAAAAAAGCGGAAGACAATGCTGATTGGTTTTATTTTATTGCTAATTTGCAACAAAATGATTGTAACATTCAAGTGTATAATAATTTACTCTGCAATGCATTTGTTGACCAAAAAAATTTAGTTATAATTTCGTGTAATTCCAAAGACAAAGGGTACAGTCTTGATTGCACAAACAGAATGTGTGAGTTCTAAAAGAATGAAACAAATAATAGGCATAATAGTATTTTGTATTCAAACGAGTGTTTTGTTTGCAACTCATAATAGAGCAGGGGAGATTACGTATAAACAGCTTTCGGCGTATACATATGAAATTACGCTTGTAACTTATACATATACGCCAAGTTATGCTAACGAAACTCGCGATGTGTTGCCAATAGATTGGGGGGATGGAACTATGAGTAATATACCTCGGGTGCAAGTGCAAAATTTGCCCGATAATTATACGAAAAATACGTACCGAATGACACATACTTTTCCGGGGCCCGGAAATTATAGAATAATTATGGAAGACCCCAATAGGAATCAGGGGGTTGCTAATATTTTTGATTCGGTAAATATTCCTTTTTCAGTTTCTACAACATTGCGTATCGATGCAATTTTAGGAAATAATAGTACTCCTATTTTACTTAACCCTCCGGTAGATAAAGCTGCCTTAGGGCAACGATTTGTGCATAATCCTGCTGCTTACGACCCCGACGGCGATAGCTTGTCGTATGCTATAACTATTTGTACCGGACAAAATGGCGATCCTATTCCTAATTATACTTTTCCTCAAGCAAGTAAGCAGTTGTATGTCGATTCTATTTCCGGAGATTTGATTTGGGATGCTCCTGTAGCGTTGGGAATTTATAATGTTGCCATGGTGGTTAAAGAGTGGCGTAAAGGGGTGTTAATTGGGCAAGTAGTTCGAGATATTCAAATAGAAGTGTTTCAGTCGAATAACACAACACCTACTATTGTTGCTTTGCCAAATGTATGTGTGCGTGCAAACGATACTGTTCGATTTATGGTTCAAGCTACTGATGTTGACAATAATTTTATAACGCTTACTGCAAGTGGTGGTCCGCTTGATATGGTTAGTAGTAAAGCTCAATTTACTACGGTTTCGGGAATAGGAGCAGTTCAGTCAGAATTTGTTTGGATTCCTTCGTGTAACGAAATTCGTGAACAGCCATATACTGTTTTGTTTAAAGTAACCGATGCCGGTAATGATGTTGCTTTAGCCGGATTTCAATATGTGTCGATTCAAGTTATTGGGCACGCTCCGGTTGCTATACAAACCGAGTCGAAACCTCTTGCGGTGCAATTAGATTGGTCTGATACAATTTGTTCAAATCAGTTACATTATTTAGTTTATCGGTCATCACAGTCTGTGCCGTATTCTGTGTCGTATTGCGAAACAGGATTGCCGACAAGTTTGCAAAATTCCTATTCGTTGGTTCAAACAATTCCTGCAAGTCAGAATAATTTCTATGATGTAAATAACGGAATTGGTTTAAGTCCCGGTTTTACATATTGTTATCGAATAATATCAACATATGCCGATGATGTTCCTTCATATATTTCCAACGAGGTATGTGTAGAGTTAAAGCCTACTGTTCATGTTATGACTAATGTAAGTGTGCAAAAAACAGATAAAACACTGGGCGAAATGTATATTGCGTGGTCTTTACCTCGCGATTTCGATTCAATTTTATTTCCCAAACCTTATATGTATAAAGTGTATCGTTCATATGGTTTTGTTGGTGCAAATAAGGTACAAATAGCTACTATTTCGGGTTTGTACGATACTTCGTATGTAGATACGGGAATACCAACTCAAGATTCTGTATTTTCTTATACCGTAGAGTTGTATTCGTTAGCAAATGCTTCTACTGTATTAATAGGAACACCGCCTGCCTGCTCCTCGCCTTATATTTCGCTCGTACCTCACAATAAAAAAGTGTCAATTCGTGTGCAAACGCAAGTAGGGTGGCAAAACGATAGCATGTATGTGTACCGCAAGCAAATTGACGATAATACATTTGAATTAATAGGTACAAGTACTACAAATCAATACATTGATACCGGATTGGTAAATTTACAAGAGTATTGTTATTATGTAATTACAAGTGGTTATTTTGATAATGTTAATTTACCGGCTCGTGTTTATAATTCTTCGCAAATTGCTTGTTGTACACCTGCCGATACCGTTCCTCCTTTGGCTCCTGTATTTAAGGTTGTTCAATATTGTGATTCTCTGTATCGTAAACTTACCTGGACAATAGATTCTACCGATGAAATAGAAAAAGTGTGTGTGTATTATAAAAATTGCAAAAATCAATCGTATGAACGGATAGCAACTTTGTCTTCGCAATACAAGGAATTTATTCATGCTTTTCACGATACAGTTACGCAAACAGCCGGTTGTTATTATATTACATCTATAGACTCTGCGGGAAACGAGTCTCAGGTGTGGGGTGATACCTGTTTGTATAATTGTCCTAATTATGTGTTGCCTAATATTTTTACCCCTAATGCAGATGGACAAAATGATATATATCATCCGGTTGTAAATCGATTTGTAGAATATGTCGATATGAAAATTTACGATAGTTGGGGTAATTTAATATTTGAAACCAAAGATCCCAAAATATTGTGGAAAGGATTTCATGGTACAACTAAAAAAACACTTGATGATGGTGTATATTATTATGTATGCGATGTCTACGAATATTGGTCTGATTGCCAAGTTCATCCGCGTACCTTAGTAGGGTTTATTCATATGTTTTCTGATGGAAAAAAAATATTGCAACAAAATGAATAAGTCTATATTATATATAATAGTTAGTCTTTTTTTATCATGCAATTTATTTGCATTAAATACTGATATGTATAGAGCACAAGCTGCGTACGATTATGGGTATTATGATTCCGTATGTTTGTATACAATGCAAAGTTCGGAAGTTGAATCTAAGGAACTGCATGGAAAAGCCTTGTATGCTATGAAACAGTATGATAAGGCATATACAATATTTAAAAGTATTGAAACTTCTGAAAGTTGGTATTATCGTGCTTGTATTTGTGCTATAAGTCAGCAAGCTGATTCTGCAGTATGGTATTTGCAAAAACATATATCATCGGGGGCAAAAAAAACATATGCTGAAATTATTACGAATGATGCGTTTGAATCTATTTCGAAAACACCGGAATGGAGAGAATTTTGGAAGCAATCGGTTTATTCCGATGCTGAATTATTGGTTGAGACTATAGAATATAGTATAGTGCATAAAAGCATGCAAGAAGTATTGCAAATCATAGAATTAACTTCGGTATCGAGTGCCGAAATAGTAGCTTATAAAGCATTTGTACTGTCTCGTATGAGCGAGGAAAAACGTGCATCGCAAATTCTTTCACAAATTAATCCTTCAACATCGTCTACTAAGGTGTTGCGAATAGTTGCAAATACATTTGTTGAATTACGTGAGCATACCAAAGCCTATGAATGTATGGTGCGGTATGTAACAATGTGCCCGAACGATATTACTGCTAATTTCGATATTGCACACATTCTCTATGAATTGAAGAAATATAACGAAGCTCAAAAATATTTAGAATTTTTATTAACGTATTATTATAAACATGATTCTGCATGGTATGTGTTATCTCTTGTATATCAACAACAAAAACAATATTTGTCTGCATTGCCATGTCTACATAAAGCATGTGAATTAGCCCCTGCCAATGCTACATATGTGTTTGCTCGTGCTGGTTTATTTTTAGAACTCAAACAATTTGTGCAAGCCGAAATCGATTACAATCAATGTTTAGATTTACAGCCCAATATGTATGTGTATTTTAATAGAGCTCATGCTCGTAGAATGCAAGGAAATGTAAGCGGTGCTTGTTACGACTATACCCGATCGTATAAATTAGGTAATCAAGATGCTTTGTATTATTCGAATTTGTATTGCGAAAAAAAATAGTTTTTTTCTGATTATATAGAATTCTTTAGTTCTATCTTCCTCATGTAGTAGTTGTTAAAAAAATAATTTAAAATTCAATAATACTGTAGTTCATTACAAATTATTTTGTATTTTTATGAAGTTTATTAGGATATGAAATAATTAAGTTTTGGGTTATAATTACTACTTTATTATTTTTTGGCAAAAGGGAATTTTTTTTTAAGAATTATGTATGATAAATAAGGTATTACTCTGTATGTGTGCGAGTTTTGTATTATTTTCTTCGTGTACATCAGACGCTGATGAGAAAAATGTTGAGACCTCTGTAGGTAATCAACAATCGAAATCTATGGTTGGAATTATTGATGGTAAAATTTTTAGTGTGCCTTCACCATACGAATTTATCAGTTTTATAAATGAATTAGGTATTTCATATAATCATAGCTTGATAAATTCAGTGAATAATAAAAAATTGTACGAGTCGAATGTGAAAAAATGTATCAATTTTGGCGTGTATGGAATTGATGTTGCCTATGTTACCGTGTTTGAACAAACATCAACAGCTCTTACATATTTTTCGGTACTTAAACAATTGTCTGAAGAAATAGGGTTATCGCAAGTGTTTGATGCAAAAACAATTGAGCGATTGGAAAATAATATGCATTTGCAAGATTCATTACTTATTATTCTTACAAAAACATATCGCGAAGCCGACAAACGATTAAAAAACGAAAAACAAAAAGAAGAAGCAGCATTTATTATTGCAGGTAGCTGGATAGAAAGTTTATACTTGCTTACCCAAATACAAAAAGAAAAACCAAACAAAAAAATAGTTGAAAAAATAGCCGAACATAAATATTATGCCGATAATGTGTTGGCACTTTTACGTCCATATTACGAAAAATCGGAAGAACATAAGAAGATAATTGATGGTATTATAGAAATATGTTATCAATTTGACGGGGTTAATTCTCAGTATACATATACAGAGCCGGTAACATATCCACAGTTAAAACGGACAGTTATTCAAAGTGATACTAAATTGGATATTTATACCGAACATTTACAAAATATTACTATTTTTACCGAAAAACTACGAAATTCAATTGTTAATTAAATGAGACATTTTTTTGTTCTACACTTTCTTGTTATTTTTATATGTACAGGATATCATACGTATGCCCAAAAACAAAAAACAGCTGTTGAAACATGTGAAATGTATTTGAACGATGGATTTATTTCCGATGGGCAATATTATACATATGTAATTCAAAAAGATGAAGTTAAACAGACTAAAATTACACTTATGGGAGGCAATACCTATCGTGTTGCTGCATGTGGAAGTGTTTCGAAAAAAATTCAATTTTCAATTGTTGATGTTCAAGGTAATGTGCTGTATACTAATACAAATTTTGATTATGCTCCATATTGGGATTTTGAAATTTATAAAACTATAGAATGTACTATTCTATTACAAAATAATGATACTACTATACCAACAGATAAATCTATATTACTAATTGGATACAAACGATAATATATGAGTGAAAGAATAATTGAAGCTTTATTGAAGCTATTTGCCGTTTTTGCACGTCCCGATACATCTACAAGCGATAAACAAGATGTTGTAGAATTATTTTTAGCCGCACAATTAAATAAAGAACTTGCGGTAAATTATTTGCCTACATTTAAACAAGAATACGAAGAGGTAGTTGCCGACATCAGTCGAATAACAGAAAAAGCCGGTTCAAAATCGGGAGATGCTCTTAAATATAAAATTGAAGCAAAATTAGCTGCTCGTATACACCGAATTTGTAACAGCATAAACCAAGAGTTGACGCAAAAACAAAAATTGTTTGTAATCATCAGTATTCTCGAGTTTATTAGCTCGGACAAAGAATATAATGGAGAAATTACTACAAGTGAAAAAGAATTTTTAGCTATTTTAATCGATGATTTAAATATTGATGAACAAGAATATACTCAATTGAGTTCATTCATTTTAAGTCCGTTTGCCGATATTGTTGAAACAGCTAATGTGTTATTAATAAACAATCGAGAACAAACTGAAAAAGTCGAGGCTAAGCATATTTATTCCCCTCATCTTACAGGATGCATTAAAGTGTTTTATGTTGCTTCTACAAATTTATTATTATTCCGCTCGCAAGGTGTTGGCGAGATTACGCTCAATAGTCAACCTGTGCACGAAAATAAAGTGAATTTTATTTCTATTGGTTCTGCTATTCGTAGTCATCAAATTAAACCAATTTATTATAGCGAAATTCTTAATAAATTTAATGTAGATAATTCACAAGAAGGTGTTGTTTTTAAAGCTGAACAGATAGAATATGTGTTTAAAGGCGGAAATGTTGGATTACATAAACTCGATTTACAAGAAGAATCAGGCAATTTAGTAGGTATTATGGGGGCTTCGGGTGCCGGTAAATCTACTTTGCTCAATGTTTTAAACGGATACTATAGACCCACACACGGACGAGTTCTAATAAATGGTGTAGACTTACACAACGATAAAGAAGGTGTGCTCGATGGTCTGATTGGTTTTGTGCCGCAAGATGATTTGTTAATCAAGGAATTAACAGTTTATCAAAATTTATATTATAATGCAAAATTATGTTTCGATAATTTATCTGAAGAAGAAATTATTGAAAAAGTTGATCGTGTATTACAAAGTCTTGGTTTGTTTGAACGAAAAAATAATATTGTAGGCGATGAATTACGCAAAGAAATTAGTGGTGGACAACGTAAACGGTTGAATATTGCTCTTGAACTTATTCGCGAACCCGCAATTTTATTCCTCGATGAACCTACTTCGGGCTTGTCTTCTAAAGATTCCGAAAATATTATGGACCTTCTTAAAGAGCTAGCTCTTAAAGGTAAATTGGTGTTTGTGGTAATACATCAACCATCGTCAGATATTTTCAAAACATTTGATAAATTACTCATTTTAGATACCGGCGGATATCAAATATATTATGGAGCTCCTGTAGATTCTATTATGTATTTTAAAGAACGCATGCATCAAGCCGATTGGTATGTAAGTGAATGTCCTACCTGTGGTAATGTAAATCCAGAACAAATTTTTAATATTACCGAAGCTAAAATTCTTAACGAAGACGGTACCCCTATGTTGAATAGTAAACGTCAAGAAATTAGAAAATATGCTCCAACCGATTGGTACGATATGTACAAAAAAACATCGGCAACTTCCGATGCTACTAAAGAGAGACCAATACCAAAGGGGTTACCGGAAATAACATTTAAAATTCCTAATTGGATTCGTCAATTTAAAGTGTTTGTTGTTCGCGATGTGTTGTCAAAAATTTCTAACATGCAATATGTTATGATAAATTCTTTGGAGTCGCCAATTATTGCGGTATTCTTAGCATTTATTATTAAATATTGGGATGTTGATGAAGGTAATCAAATAGGGTATACGTTAATGAATAACGATAATATCCCCGTGTATTTATTTATGTTGGTTATTTGTGCCTATTTTATAGGGCTTACTGTAAGTGCCGAAGAAATTTATCGCGACCAAAAAATTCGTAGACGAGAATCGTTTTTGCAATTAAGCTGGTCGAGTTATTTAATTTCTAAAATTGCAATTCTGTTGGTAATTTCAGCAATTCAATCGTTTATTTTTATTCTTTTGGGTAATGCAATTCTCGAAGTTCACGGAATGTTTTTCCAATATTGGTTTATAGCATTTAGTGTGTGGAGTTTTGCTAATATTGTTGGTCTTATTATTTCCGATTCGTTTAACGATGTTAAAACTATTTATATTTTAATACCGTTTATGGTAATTCCTCAAATTATTTTGAGTGGTATTATAGTTAGTTTCGACAAATTAAATCCTCGTATTTCTAATCCTCAAGATATTCCATTTTATGGCGAAGTTATTACATCGCGTTGGGCTTACGAGGCATTAGCGGTGTATCAGTATTCTAACAACGATTATGAAAAGCACTTCTTTAAAATAGATATGCAAATTAGTGAATGTAGCTATAAAAAGGGTGAATGGGCTAATCAGCTAACTAACAGATTAAATGATTGTGAACGAATGCTCGGTGATAAATCAAAACATGATGTTGTACAAAAGAATTTAACAGTAATTAAAAATGAATTATATAAAGAGGGGGTAAAAAATAGTGCATACGAGTATGATGCATTAGAAAAACTTACTGTCGATAATATTACACCTACAGTTATAGCAGATACTCGCGAGCATGTGTCTGATATTAAGCAATATTATATTCAAAAAAACAATTATATTCGTAGGTCTAAAGATTCGTTAACCTATGCTATGATTGCATATATGGGGGCTGAAGCTGTAAAAGAATTGAAAATTCCCGAATCGCAAGTTACTCCCAAACTTATTGATAGCTTAGGAAATGCTCAATTTTTAGATCTTAAAAAGAAACACTATAACGAAAGTCTTGAGGAGTTTTGTAAAAATGAAAATGATTTAACGGTGCTAATTGAGTACAAAGGTCATTTGGTGCAGAAAAACGACCCGGTGTTTATGTTGCCTAAAGGTAATTTTATTAAAGCTCATTTTTATTCTCCTGTTAAACCTTTTTTTGGTTTTTATATAAGTACATTCTGGGCAAATGCTATTGTTATATGGCTTATGTCTTTAGTTTCGTATTTAATTTTATACTTTAGAATTTTACGAAAAACTATTGATTTTCTTGGAAATATAAAATTAAGGAAAAAGTAAGATATGAAATGGGTACTTTTAGGAATAGCTGTAATAAGTTTGTTTTTAATACAATGTACGCAATCTCATAAAAACTCGTGTGTTCATACGTATTGTAATCCGGTGTCTATAAGTTATCGGTTTTGTATTGATACTCCATCTCGTCGCGAAGCTGCCGACCCTACAGTTGTTAGATATAAAAACACATATTATTTGTTTGCTTCAAAATCAGGTGGGTATTGGTCAGGTAAAGATTTGGGGGTGTGGAAATTTATTCCATGTACTACATTGCCTACCGAAGATTATGCTCCTACGGCTATAGTTATAGGCGATACTTTATATTTTATGGCTTCGTCGCATAGCAAAAATGTAATATATAAAACTACACAACCCGAAACTGCTCAGTGGCACATAGCATGCGATAGTATCGAAATTCCTATGTGGGATCCCGCATTTTTTCTCGACGACGATAATTCATTGTATGTATATTGGGGATGTTCCAATCAAAATCCTATATATGGTGCTAAAATAGATTATACCAATAATTTTAAAATTATAGGCGAACCCAAAGCGTTGCTCAATGCTAAAACTTCTGAACATGGTTGGGAAGTTCCGGGCGATTACAATACATTGAACAATCAAAGTCCATGGATAGAAGGGGCGTGGGTAAACAAACACAATGGTACTTATTATTTGCAATATTCCGGTCCGGGTACCGAATTCATGAGTTATTGTGATGCTGTATATGTTGCCGATTCTCCTTTAGGACCATATTCAATTGCACAACATAATCCATTTTCGTATAAACCTGCCGGATTTATTAATGGTGCCGGACATGGTAATACGTTTGCTGATGTCTATGGTAATATGTGGCACATAGCTACCGGAACTATTTCGCAAAAACATATGTTTGAACGTCGTTTGGTATTACATCCGGTGCAGTTTGACAACGAAGGAACAATGTATTCATATACTAAATTCGGTGATTACCCACACTTTTTGCCGCATGAAAAAAAATCAAAACCATCTGATTTGTTCACCGGCTGGATGTTACTTTCCTACAATAAAAAAGTGCAGGTGTCATCAACTATAGCCGGGTATGAACCAGCAAATATGACCGACGAAAATATTCGCACGTATTGGGCGGCACAAACCGGTAATAAAGGTGAATTTGCATACATAGATTTAGGTGAAGAGTATGATGTGTATGCTTTGCAAATAAATTTTGCCGAACATGCTACCTCGCAATTGGGGAGAAATAGCACATTGGGTTTTGCCTATACTATTGAATATTCGTTAGATGGTTCAACTTGGGAATTGTTGATTGATAAATCAAAGAACAAAGAAGATATTTCGCATGATTATATTCAATTACCTAATAAGCAGGTTTGTAGATATGTGCGAATTACTAATATTTCTGTTGTTGATGGTGTGTTCGCATTAAGTGGATTTCGTGTTTTTGGGAAAGGAAATGGGGCCGTACCTCAAGCTGTTGATGGATTTGCTGCTCAACGTGCTATGGGGAATAAAAAACAAGTTACACTTTCATGGAAATCGGTACCTTCTGCTACAGGATATGTCATTTCGTATGGTTCTCATAAAGATAGATTATATTCACATTATATGGTATATGCAGATACGTCAGTTGTTATTTCAAGTTTATCGACTACGCAAGCATATTATTATAGTATAGAGGCGTTTAATGAACATGGGGTTTCTAAAGTTGTGATAGTAGACTAAAATTTTATTATGTTGTAAAAAAAAGCATGAATATGAAAATTTCGATATTGTTATTATTTTTTGTGATTTCAAAAATGTGTTTTAGTCAAATAAATGTACCGAATACTATTACCTTCATACAAGGTAATAATAGATATATCTCAAATAATCAAAATGACATTCTAATTATAGAAAGAAAACCGTTTACCATTCGATATTTTGTTAAACGTTATGATGTAAAAAAGGAAACATTTTATGCAATGCATGTTGCTGTTCTTGATAATGCTCAAGATACTATAGGATTGTATGTAGGTCAAAAAATTAATGAAATTGAATTTTTTATGCCGGGAACTGGTTTAGCTTCTAGTGAAAATGGATATTATGAATCAATATTTATTACAAATAAAGGTAATCATTATTTGTTTTATCAAGATGAAAATGATAATAGATCACAATTAGTTTCAAGTTTAAATAATTTTTTAGAATTAGATTGGCATATTTCATCTGCAATATATCAAGAACAACAATATTCTATAGAAATGTTGAAAATGCAATCGTTATTTTTTGTTTTTCTAAAAGATAATAATCTTAACGAAGTGGTTGATACTAATGAACTTAAAATAATTGAAGTGAAATTTAAATAAATGAAATTATTGAAGTAGAAGATGCCAAAGTTAATGTTATTGAATTATAATAAATAACTATAAATAAAGGAAATGCATTTGCAAAAGAAAGATTAAATGAGTTTTATACGTAATTATAATAGTTTAATTCTCTTATAATAACCTTCCCTTCCAAATTACCGGAATATTCGTTGGAATTTCAATTTCCGATTCAAAAATTCCAAACACCGTAGACCCGCTTCCGCTCATTGCAGCATATACCGCACCTAGTGTGTACATCAATTCTTTCAATTCTTGTATGGCAGGAAATTGTTGAAATACCGAAGCTTCAAAATCGTTTTCTATTACCCCTTTCCATTCTGCTGGATTTATAGATAGGTCGTGAAGCATTGTGTGTGGTCGCTTGTGAGGTGATACTCCCGCATATGCCATTGCAGTACTCACATGGATATTGGGATTTGCCAAAACAATAAAATAGTTTGTTAATTTTATTGAACATGGACTAAATACTTCGCCACGTCCTTCTGCAAAAACGGGGGTAGATTGTATAAAAAATGGGCAGTCGCTCCCTAATTGTAATGCAAGTTGTTCTAAAGTTTCAATAGATAATTGTAAATTAAAATATGAATTGAGAGCTGTGAGAACAAAGGCAGCATCTGCACTTCCTCCTCCTAATCCTGCTCCAAAAGGAATGTGTTTGTGTAAGTGAATAGCAATCGGAGGAATAGGGGTGTGAGCGTTTAATACATGCCATGCTCGTACACATAAGTTTTTTTCTATTGGAGCATCAATTTCTAGTCCTGTGTTTGTAAAATGTAATTCTTGCGATTGGTGAATTTCTAAACAATCATATAATCCATGAATAGGGTAAAAAACAGTTTCGATATTATGAAAACCATCGCTTCGTTTTTCTACTATACGTAAGCCTATGTTTATTTTGGCATGTGGAAAACAAATCATTCTATTTCTAAATTAAATGTATCTTTCATTGTTTGTAAAAATGGGTTTTGTTTTACCAAATATTCATATTTATCTGCATTGTTGCTAGGTTTAGGAGTATAAGTTTCTTCTACTATGTCTATGTGTATAGCCACTGCTGTTGTTCCACACGTTTGTTTTATACATTGTATATAGTGTGCTCGGATATTTTGTTCAAATGTAGATTTTTCGAGACTTGAATGAACGATAAACCGAATATCTGTTCCTGAAATTTCGGGTTGGAGTTGTTTTACAATTGCCGATAATTGAGCATCGTTTTGTAACGATTGCACACACATGCTCCATGCCTTTAGAATAGAGTCTTGGGAAATATCTTGAATAACTGTTGTTTCAATTACTTCAGGTGCGTCAGATTTTTGAGGGGGTACTTCTTGTTTTGCTTGAACAGGTGTTTGCAAAACATCTTTTTTTAAATCTTTAAAAGATTTTGCAGTAGTAGAGTAAGTTGTTTGTTGAGGCTGTGCTTGGGCTTGCTTGGTTTTAGTTTGCGATTGTTCAACTAATTCAGGGCTTTTTTTTTTACTATATTGCATAATTGCAATAATGCTAACTCTACATGAAGCCGTTTGTTGTTACTTGCTTTGTAGTTCATGTCGAATTTGCCGGTTAAATCTAATGCTTTATATAAAAAATCTACGCTGCATTTTTGGGCTTGTTCTAAATATCGTTTCCTAATAGCATCGCCAACTTCGAGTAATTGAACTGTTTGTGGGTCTTTACTTACCAATACATCTCTAAAGTGAGAGCTTAATCCTGTTAAAAAATTATGTCCATCAAATCCTTTGTCGAGTATTTCGTCATATACGATTAACGATTGAGCATAATCTTCGGATAAGAATAAATCGGTAAGTTTAAAAAAGTATTCGTAATCTAAAAAATTAAGATTTTCTATAGTACTTTGGTAGGTTATTTTTTTACCAGAAAAACTAACTACTTGGTCAAAAATTGATAAAGCATCACGTAACCCACCGTCGGCTTTTAATGCTATTACATTCAGAGCCTCACGTTCGGTAGTTATGCCTTCTTGTTTAGCTACCGAATCCAAGTGGTCTACCATATCTTCTACTTTAATCCTATTAAAGTCAAAAATTTGACAACGAGAAAGTATTGTAGGTAAAATTTTATGTTTTTCGGTAGTTGCAAGTATAAAAATTGCATGACGAGGTGGTTCTTCTAATGTTTTAAGAAATGCATTAAAGGCAGATGCAGAAAGCATATGAACCTCGTCAATTATATAAATGCTGTATTTACCAATTTGTGGCGGAATTCTAACCTGATCTATTAAGGTTCTAATGTCTTCAACTGAGTTGTTCGAAGCAGCATCGAGTTCGTGAATGTTAAATGAAGCTGAATCATTGAACGATTTACATGACTCACATTCGTCGCAAGCTTCAATTTGCGGAGTAAGATTCATGCAGTTTATAGTTTTTGCGAAAATACGTGCACACGTAGTTTTTCCAACACCACGAGGGCCGCAAAACAAATATGCTTGACCTAAATGATTATTTGCAATAGAGTTTTTTAATGTAACAGTAATCGACTGTTGCCCTACTACCGAAGCAAAGGTTACCGGACGATATTTGCGAGCTGATACAATGAAATTTTCCATACGATTACAAAAGTACGTTTATTATCTGAATTAGCAAACGAAAGATATTAACAGGTTTTGAAAAGAATGAGTTTTTTTAATTATGAATTTTTAATTCTATCAAAGTATTTTTTTTAAATATATAGCTCATAATTTCAATCATATATAGCCCATGGTTTCAACCATGGGATCCCAAATCATATAGGGTTTGAATTTCGGTTTCAACCGATTATATGCAATTGCAAATTGTGTTCGTTGTAGGGGCAATCTTGTGAATTGTCTCATTTATGTTTCGTTATATTCGCCAAACAAATTTATTTTTCACCAAGAAGAATTTTATGATTGAATTGTGTCAAAAAAAAAGCAGATTCCTATTCGGAGATCTGCTAAAATGAGGTGGTAAGATAAGTCAATAGTTTCCGATGCAAATATATGCATTATTTTTTCAATACATCAATATTTTTTGTGTAAAAATACTGTTAATTTTTTTGATGTTTTTATGTATTTGAATATCACGTATTTTTAACAAGTAATGTAACATTTTCTACATGATGAGTATGAGGAAACATGTCAACTGCTTGTGACTTATGTACATTGTATTGTGTGGATAATAGTTGAATATCGCGTGCTTGTGTTGCCGGATTACAACTTACATATACAATTCGGTTTGGTTTGCATCGAAGTATTGTGTCTATTACATCTTGATGCATTCCGGCACGAGGTGGGTCTGTTATTATTACATCTGGAGCTCCGTGGGTTTCAATAAATGTGTCATTTAGCACATCTTTCATGTCGCCTGCAAAAAAGAGTGTGTTTGAAATATTGTTTCGTATTGAATTTTCTCGTGCATCGTCTATTGCTTCGGGTACATATTCTATTCCTATTACCTTGCGAGCTTGCGAAGCAATAAAATTTGCAATAGTTCCCGTACCTGTATACAAATCGTACACAAGTTCATTCCCTTGTAATTGAGCAAAATCTCTTGCTATACAATATAGTGTATACGCTTGTTCTGAATTGGTTTGATAAAATGATTTTGGTCCAATTTTAAATTGCAAATTCTCCATATGTTCTATAATATGGTCAGTTCCTGCAAATACTCGTATGTCTTGGTCGTGAATTGTATCGTTTGCTTTTTGATTTATACAATATAATAATGAATGAATTGTTGGAAATTGTTCATGAATAGCTTGCAATAATGCAGTGCGTTGTTCGCTGTTGTCTTCATAAAAAACAACTATAACCATCACTTGTCCTTTTGTGGTTGAACGAATCATAAGCGTACGTAACAATCCGTTGTGATTACGTATGTCGAAAAAACTGTAATTATGTATATGAGCAAATTCTTTAATAAAATTGCGAATTTCATTACTTGGTTCTTCCTGCAAATAACAGGTTTCGATATCTACTATTTTATCAAATAATTTTGGAACATGAAAGCCTAAGGCATTTGATTGAACAATATGGTCTTGTTCTATTATTTCTTGTTGTGTCAACCAGCGTTTGTTCGAAAACGTAAATTCAAGTTTATTTCTATACAGTGTAGTTTTAGGTGCAGCTACTATAGGTAATATTGTATCAATTTGCACGTGACCTATTCGAGTAAGTTGATCCTTTACTTGTTTATTTTTATACTCTAATTGAAGGGGGTAGGGCAGAATTTGCCATTTGCAGCCACCGCATATGCCAAAATGTTTGCAAAATGCATTAGTCCTTTGCGAACTGTATTGTTCAAAATCAATAATTCGTGCTTCGCAATATTTTTTTTTCTTTTTAATTATTTGTAAAGTAACAATATCGCCTGGTATAGCGCCTTCAACAAAAATAACTAAATCATCTACTTTTGCTATTGCTTTACCTTCTGCAGCAATATCTATAATTTGGATATGTTCCAGTGTTGGAAATTTTTTTTTACGTCCCACAAGTTTATTCCGTTAATTTATTTGCAAATATTCATATATTTGTAATAATTATTGATGTAAAAATGGAAATATTTACACACATCTTGTTAGGGGCAATTGTTGGAGGATTGTTTTCTGCAAAATATATTGGAAATAGAGCTTTACTATGGGGAGCGTTGATTTCATTGATTCCGCATGTAGATATGTTAATTATGCTCTTTCTCGACCCTTTACATGGTTTATATGTCTTGCGTGGAATATCTCATTCGTTGGTATTTATTATTGTAATTACTCCGTTTGTTGCTATGGCTATACAACGAGTAAGCAAAAACGAACATATGACATTGGCTCGGTGGACTCGGTTAGTGTTTGCCCTATTATTAACACATGTTGTGTACGATATTTTTACTATTCGCGGAGTAGGATTATTCGAACCTTTTTTCGACAAACGATTTGCGTTATGTTCTATTGCCGATTTCGATATGTTTTTCGTAATTCCACTGATTGCATCTATTTTATTGGCTTTGCAAGTAAAACAGTATCGCCATAAAAGTATAATAGCTTGGTTTGGTATTTTTATTTCTATCTTATATATATCTTTTACATTTTTAAATAAATTATATATTCAATCGGAATTCGAGAAAAAATTAGTGCAAGAACATATTCGGTTCGACAGAACTGAAATATTTCCGGTAATAGGGAGTAATTTTTTATGGAATTGTGTTGCACAAGATCGCGATGGGTTTTGGATGTGTTACGAAACTAACTTTAGTAAACATAATTTCGAAATGAATTTAAGTATGCGTAATGATTACTATATATTTGATTTTGAAAATGATTCGCGTATTCAAAAAATAAAATCGAGTACCAAAGATTATTATGTTGTGCAAAAAATGGGCAACGGCGATGTATTTATATACGATTTGCGAATGGGTAGAATGGGACTCAATTCGCAAGCACCTTTTATGTATTCGTATAGGATTAAAAATATGCATGGCACCATACAATCTTTAGAAAAAATAGAACCATCGTTTTTGAAAGTATTCTTTAACCGATAATGACTTTTATCGGTTTTTATTTTTTTAAAGATATTTTCATAAGAAAGTCTTAAAAAATCTATGAAGTCATACATGTATTAAAATACTCCTAGTGTTTTTTTATTAAATTATTCAATTATATTTGGCAAAAAATAATTGAAATATGGAACTTATTGCTTGGGGTATTTTTTTAGTACTTGTATGTTTATTGTTGGCTTTTGATTTGGGGGTATTAAATAAAAATGAACATGTTATATCTACCAAAGAAGCTATTTTTACCACTATTTTGTGGATTGCATTAGCATTGGTATTTAATGTTGTGGTGTATTTTGCGTACGAACACAATTGGTTCGATTTGCTTGCTCATTCACCCGATATTAAAACAGGAAATGAGGCTGCTCTTAAGTTTTTTACCGGTTATTTAATAGAAAAAGCATTAAGTTTAGATAATATATTTGTTATAGCTATGCTCTTTACGTATTTTAAAATACCTAATATATACCAACATAGAGTATTATTTTGGGGTATTTTAGGTGCATTGTTCTTTAGAGCTGTTATGATAGTGCTTGGTAGTGCTTTGGTAGTGAAATTTTCTTGGATTATGTACGTATTTGGGGCTTTGTTAGTGTTTTCGGCTCTTAAAATGTTGTTCGGCAAAGAAGAGGAATTTGATGCTGAAAAAAGCAAGGTTATTCGAGTGATTCGTAAATTTTATCCGGTTAGTACCGAACTCGATGGTCATAACTTTTTTACAATTAAAAATGGGGTTAAAATGGTAACTCCTTTATTTGTTGTGCTTATGGTAATAGAAACTACAGATATTATGTTTGCCGTTGATTCTATTCCTGCAATTTTTGTAATTACTACCGACCCGTTTATAGTTTTTACTTCTAATGTGTTTGCTATATTAGGTTTACGTTCTCTCTATTTTGTGTTAGCTTCGTTTATGGATAAATTTAAATATCTAAAATATAGTTTGGTTGTTTTACTATTGTTTATAGGTATTAAAATGTTATTACTCGAAGTTTATCATTTGCCTGTAAGTGTATCTCTTGGTATTATAGTACTTATTTTAACAGGAGGTGTAGTTGCTTCTGTTTTGAGCGATAAAAGAAACGCATAATTTTATGTATGGTTTTATCAACTTCTGATATTCATACATTTCAAGACGATGTGCTACGGCAAGGTACATTGTTGTATCGCGAAATGCCTTGGCGTACAGATTGTAATCCTTACTATATTCTTCTTTCGGAAGTAATGTTGCAGCAAACGCAAGTGCCACGTGTGTTACAAAAATTTTCAGAATTTATTACTGCATTTCCTACCCTGGAATCACTTGCTTTAGCCGATTTTTATCAAGTTCTATCGTGTTGGTCAGGCTTAGGGTATAATCGCCGTGCAAAATTTTTGCATCAAGCGGCAATTCAAATACATAATCGAGGTGCATTTCCTGAAACGGTAAAAGAATTGCAGCAGTTGCCGGGAATTGGTCCAAATACAGCAGCTTCTATCTTGGTATATGCGTTCAATCAGTCGCAGGTGTTTATCGAAACAAATGTACGTACAGTATTTATTTATCACTTTTTTCAACATTCGTCCGAAAAGATTCCCGAAAAAGATTTACATACTCTTGTTGAACAAACAATGTATACCGTAAACCCTCGTCAATGGTATTGGGCTCTCATGGATTATGGTACATATATTAAGAAAACTTATGGTAATTTTAATGCTATGTCTACCATGCATACAACACAATCGAAATTCGAAGGTTCGGTACGTCAAAAACGTGCGGCAATTCTTCGTTTTTTAATACAGCAAGGAGCTCAATCGGCAGAATCAATATCATATAGCTTAGAATATACACTAGAAGATATTATTCCCTTGCTCAATGTTTTACAAACCCAAGGAATGATTCGATGCGAAAACGCATTGTATTGTATAGCGTAATTATTTTGTTTGTTCCTCTATGTCTGCCAATACATAATCCAATTGTCGTTTTGCTAAATCGGCACGGACTATTTTTATGGTAACATCGTCTCCCAACGTATATATTTTGTTGCGGAATTTACCTCGTAAACAATAATTTCGTTCGTCGAACACATATTGGTCGTCTTGCAAATCGCGAATCGAAACTAATCCTTCGCACAAGCTGTCTTTGAGTTCTACAAACAAGCCCCATTCGGTAATTCCGGAAATTACACCTTCAAATGTTTGCCCTACATGGTCTTTCATAAATTCTACTTGTTTATACTTTATCGATGCTCGTTCTGCATTCGAAGCTAATTGTTCACGTCCCGATGAATGTTTGCAATACTGTTCAAATTCCTCTTCTGAAACAGATTTTTCATTATTTAAATATTTCTCGAGTAGTCGGTGTACCATCATATCGGGGTATCGACGAATAGGAGAGGTGAAATGTGAATAATGTGAAAATGCTAATCCATAATGCCCTATATTTTGGGTTGAATAAACAGCTTTTGCCATGGAACGTACAGCAAGGGTTTCAAATACATTTCGTTCTTTTTTCTCTTTTATTTCGTCAAGCAATTTATTAATCGATTTAGATGTTGACAATCCTCCCGATGTATTGATTTTGAACCCGAATTTTTTAATAAAATTTGAAAATTCATTGAGTTTAAATTCATCGGGCTTGTCGTGTATACGATATACAAATGTTGGGGCTGGTTTGCGTTTTCCTATAAATTCTGCAACTCGTTTATTGGCAAGTAGCATAAATTCTTCTATAAGTTTGTTGGAGTCTTTAGATTCTTTGTAAAATACTCCTATAGGTTTCCCTTTTTCATCGATTCTAAACTTAACCTCCTTTTTGTCAAATGCAATAGCTCCGGATAAAAAACGTTTATGTCGTAATTTTTTTGCTAACGAATCCATTACGAGAATTTCGGTAACCAAATCTCCTGTTTGTGTTTCTATTACTTGTTGCGCTTCTTCGTAAGTAAATCTTCGGTTCGAATTTATAATTGTTTTACCAAACCATTGCTCGGTAATATTTGCATCGGCATCCATAGTAAATACCGCAGAAAATGTAAGTTTTTCTTCATTTGGACGGAGTGAGCAGACTTTGTTCGATAGTTTTTCGGGTAACATAGGTACTACTCTGTCAACTAAGTACACCGATGTGGCACGTAATTTTGCTTCTTCTTCGAGTTTTGTATTGAGTCTTACATAGTGAGTAACATCTGCTATGTGAACTCCTATTCGATACATATTGTTGTCGAGAAATTCTATAGATAAAGCATCGTCAAAATCTTTTGCATCTTCGGGGTCAATAGTAAATGTGGTAATATTTCTAAAATCTCTACGTTTTTCAATTTCTTTTTGACTAATTTCTTCGGGTAGGGTAGCTGCAAAATCTTCAACTTCTTTAGAAAAACGATACGGTAAATCAAATTCTGCTAAAATTGCATGCATTTCGGTTTCGTTGTTGCCTACATCACCCAAAACTTCGATGATTTCTCCTATAGGGTTTTTTGCTTTACGAGGCCATTCTGTAATGCGAACAATAACTTTTTGACCATCTTTTGCATTCTTCGTGTGTTCCTGAGCAACAAATATGTCGAATGGTATTTGCTTTTTATCTACTATTACAAACGCATAGTGCTTATTTTTTTCAATAATTCCTACAAATTCACGACGCCCCTCTTCGAGTATTTCAACTACTTCGCCTTCGGGACGACGGTTAGGATTTTTTGCAAATAAATAAACTTTTACCGTATCACCATTGAGTGCGTGATTAAGATTTGATGATGAAATAAATATATCTTCTTTTGATTCAGGACTAATTACATATGCAGTTCCGTATGCAGTTAAATCAATTTTTCCAATTATATAACCGCCTTTTGAAACCAATCGGTATTTACCTTGTTGCGTTTCTTCAATTTCATTTTGTTGTAATAATTTGTCTATATGAAATTCAACAGAATGCTTTCCTTCTTTGTTGTTTATACCTAGTTTTGTTGCTATTTCCTTAACATTATAGGGTTTGCGAGGATTTTTTCTAAATAATTGAATTATTTCGGTAGGAATAGGTAATGCATTTGCATATTTGAATTCTTTATTCTTTTTTGTCATATCTGTTTGTTTAAATCTATGATAACAATAATACAAAATATTCGTGAGTATTGTTGTATGGTTGTGTAAAATTTTATTCTTTATATTTATACTTTATTGTATAATATGTTTTGGTTTTTATGAAAAAACGTCAAATAATACTTTTTTTAACTATTTACAAATCAACAATTTAATAATTTTCCGTTTTTAATAAATGTCATTTTGGCATTTATCTTATAAAATTACGGTCAATATGTCTTCAGATGTTCCGTGTTCTAATAAATTGTCTATCAAGCTTTTATATAAGATTGATAATTCGGTATTTATTTTGAAATGCGCCACACAGAAATAAAAAATAAAATTATATAAAAGAAAGGAGTGCAGAAGATATGACACTAGTAAAAACAACAAACGGATTGTACCCATCATTACACACTATGTTAGATGATTTTTGGGGATCAAATTGGTTACCAATGAGAGAACGAGTTCATGCAACAGTTCCTGCGGTGAACATTCACGAAGATGAAAATGGCTACAAAATAGAAGTAGCTGCTCCGGGGTACGAAAAATCTGATTTTTCGGTAACTATTGAAAACGAAGTGTTAACAATTGCAGTTGAGAAAAAAGAGGAAAAACAAGAAGAGAAACCAGAAGCAACTCGTAAAGAGTTTACGTATTCTTCATTTTCTCGCAGGTTTACTATTCCGCAAGAATTGGTAAATGCCGATGCTGTAGAAGCTAATTACGACAAAGGAATTTTATCAATTACAATTCCAAAACGCGAAGAGGTAAAGCCCAAACCTGCTCGAATGATTGAAATTCACTAATAAAAAAAGAGCTGCAATTATTTTGCAGCTCTTTTTTTTTTTTTTGCTTGTAAATCTTTTGTAAGGTAAGTACGTTATTTTATTTCTTTTACACATCGAATATTTAATCCAACAGTTCGTTCAATATGGCTATGATTTAAACTTGAATTTTTATCGATAAAATAATACATTCCATTGTTTTCGTTATGCTCGGTAGCTGACCACCAAATTGCATTTTGTCCCATAATATGGAATTTCCCGTCGCGTTCTCTAAATCCGGCAGGTACGGCAGAAAAACCGGTTTCATTTGTAGCTTCTTGTTCTTCGCCCCAAACTTTTGAACATTTTAAAGCAATAGCAGCTTTCTCTTCGCCTTTAACTGTTTTTATCAAATTTGTCCATACGCTATCATTAGCAACTTGCCATCCTTCGGGACAGATTTTTTGTGTAGCTACTGTTTTATGGTTATACAACAATCCATTTACTTCGTTTACTTTTTCGTTGTTGTACGATGCATATGCAGGTTCTTTTGTTTTTCCCCATGTAGCATTGTCGGTAATATTTAAAATAGGGGTGCCGTCGTTGAGTTTAGTTACACGTAAATTTTGAGCAAACCACTCATATTTACCTATTGCTACCGTTTTGTACTCATTACTGTCTATATCATATGTCGTATTGTATTTCACCATTTTATTTAATACTTGGTCTATTGTTATGTGAGATACATTGTTAGCAATTTCTTCTGTTTTGTCTTTTTTAGGACTACATGCAAGCATCGAAAGTCCTATAAGAGCAATTGATGTATATGAAATAACTTTTTTCATTTTTAAAATACTATTAAATTACACAATTATTTAGATTGACGTTTTGCTGCTAATTGTTCTTGAATTTCGAACACTCTTGCTTTTGATAACGGATATTTCCATATGAAGAATATTGTTCCAATCATAGCTATTGTCGGAATTATTACATACATAATACGAATATCCATAATTTTATCGGCAGATATAATAGGGTTTGCACCGTCTATACCAACCCAAATTAATACGCCTGAAGCTATAATAGTAACTAATGCAATAGCTAATTTAATTAAAAATCCGCATACTGCAGAATACATACCTTCGCGACGTGCTCCGGTTTTTAATTCGTCGAAATCGCAAATGTCGGCTGTAAAAGAACCAATAAGTGGCCAACACGCTGCTAATCCAATATTTATAATTACCGGAGGTAATACGCCTAAAACATGTGCTGTTGGAGTAAATAAGAACCAACTTGAAATATATCCTAAAATAGTTACTGTAGCTCCCGAAATTAAAATGGTACGTTTGTCGAAATATCCTGCTACTCGGTTTACTATTACTACAGTTATAATTTGCGTAGCTGGTTGTAATACCGCAGTGTAAAACCCTAAATATCCGGCTAATTCTTTATGTGTAAGAAATTTTTCTTTAATCGAAAATGCTAAAGGATCTTTGTACGACCAATCTAACACGGTATGTATACCATCGGTACATACATGATACATTGAAATATATCCTAATAATGGAAGCATAAAAAATAATGCGACAAATATAAAGAATATAGACATCATTAATAAAATAAAAGGTTTTGATTTGAACGTCTCTATAAGTGATGGCCAAAATGGAACTTTTTCTTGTTTTTGAACTTCGGCATTTGGATGCTCTCTACAAAATAATGCAGGAACTATACCCGCAAATAATATAATTATACCTACTATTACACCAACATGGCGAGCTCCTACAACTTCGTCGCCTCCCCATACATCTTTCATTTGTGTAATTAAGTATAACGATCCTATTGCAATACCTATAACATAGGAAAATATAAGTTTATATGTTTGTAATTTTGTTCGTTCTGTATAGTCAGTTTCCATTTCCAATCCAAGTGCTGAAAATGGCATTTGCCATATAGCAAGCACTATGTAAAATATAGAAATTATACCAATAAAATATGCCGATTGTAAAAAATTTCCGGTAAGCATAATACCAAAAACTTCCATATCGCTAACTTGGCGAGGTGTAAACCACACCGCAATAAATACTAACGAAAGTAAAATTGCTCCTACAAAAATCCATGGGCGACGACGACCGTATTTCGAACGAGTATTGTCACTTAAGTTTCCGAAATATGTATCGGAAAAACCTTCGATAAATTTTGATGCACTCATAGCAACCCCTATAACAAAAGGGCTGATACCCATACCAATTTGAAAAATGTTGTACACAAGCGATGGGATAACGTTCATTGACAGATTTTCTGCTAATCCGCCAAACGCCCATGAAAACTTTTGAAAACCTGTTGATGATGACTTTTGTTCCATTCAAGTAAAGAGTTTAAAAAGTAAATGAAAGTTTGAAACTAAAAATGTATTATCATTTTAATTCGGGCAAACATACAAAAAAACATTGATATAACAATCGTTCGTGTGTGTTTTTATGTTGATTAAGTCAACGATTTGATTTTTTGAGAGTATCTTATTGACAAGATTACTTATAGGTGCCAAGTCGTTCCATCATCGTTATAAATTTTCATTGAGAATTATAACGCCTCTTGTTTTTTGCTATACTACGTGTTTTGCAACTAATGGAATACGTCTGCCAAAACCAAATGCTTTTGATGAAACTCTGAGAATGGGAGGAAACTGAAAACGTTTGTACTCATTCGCATTTACTAATCGAATTGTTTTAATTACTGTTTGTTCATCAAATCCTTGGTCTATAATTTCGTGCAATGATAATTTTTTTTCAATATATTCAAATAATATTGCATCAAGAGTATCGTAATCGGGTAAGGAATCCGAATCTTTTTGGTTAGGTCTAAGTTCTGCCGAAGGGGGTTTTTGTATTGTATTACGTGGAATAATTTCTTTATCTTTATTTATATATTCTGCAAGTTTAAATACATCGGTTTTATATACGTCGCCCAACATAGAAAGACTTCCGTTCATGTCGCCATACATGGTGCTATATCCAACGGCAGCTTCGCTTTTGTTAGATGTGTTAAGTAAAATATTGCCAAATTTATTGCTTACAGCCATAAGTAGCAATCCGCGTAATCGGGCTTGAATATTTTCTTCGGCTATAGAAAATGGACGGTTTTCGAATATGGGTTCAAGGCTTTGAATAGCCGATTCATATAGGTTATGAATAGGTACAATATCATACCGTACTCCTAAATTGTTTGCTAATTGTATAGCATCGTCTATTGAATGCGAGCTCGAATATTCTGATGGTAATAACAATACTCGAATATTTTTTTCTCCTATTGCTTTTGCAGCTAATGCTAATACTACAGCGGAGTCTATGCCTCCCGATAGTCCTAATACTGCCGATTTAAAATTGTTTTTCTTAAAATAATCGCGAATACCTAATAGTAATGCATCGTGAATTTTTTGAATTTTGTGGTATGATTCTGTTTTTATTGTAGTGGGCATATTGCATTGTTCACTATTAATTACGCAATAGTCTTCATTAAATTCTGACATTTCGTATACAACTTCACCGTTTGGATTTACAATTTTTGAACACCCGTCGAATATTATTTCGGTATTGGCACCTATTTGATTTACATAGAGTATAGGAACTTGATATTGTCTTGCATTGTCTTGTAATACTTTTGTTCGTAAATAATCTTGATTGTAAGAAAATGGCGAAGCTGCAATATTTATAACTATATCGGGGGCTTGGCAATGAAGTTTTTCTAAAGGTGAAGTTTTATAAATTTTATCTTTTGCAAATGCTGTTTCAACTACTTGATTATCCCATAAATCTTCACAAATTGTAAGTGCTATTTTTGTGTTTTTATACTCTATAATTGAAAATTCACTATTGGGTTCAAAGTATCTGTATTCATCAAAAATATCATAGGTAGGCAATAATGTTTTGTGTACGGTTTGAGTTATGATACCATTATGTAAGAATAGTGCAGAATTAAATAATCGTTTACCTTTTTCTCCTTCGTTTAATGTTGGGCAGCCTACTATAGCGGCAATATTTATGCATTCTTGAGCAATTTTTTGTGCTGTATGTAAGCATGTTTCTATAAAATCTCTTTGTTCTAGTAAATCGAGTGGGGGGTATCCACAAATACTTAATTCCGAGAATACAATTAAATCTGCATTGTCTTTTTTTGCTTTGTGTATATGAGCAATAATTTTTTTAGCATTTTCTTCAAAATTTCCTATATGATAATTTAATTGTGCTAGAGCAATTTTCATAGGTGTATGTATGAGATTCTAATTACTATATGGTAATATGTTATTTATTTGTATGTTTGTATATGTCCAATAATTCTTGAGCTGCCATAAAAGAACTCATATTTCCTTGAATTACTGCTTGTTCGTATTCAGATATTTTTTCAGAGATTACTGAATGTGCATAAAAATTTTGTTTCAAATAACTATGAATAGTTTCGTACATCCAAAACGATGCTTGACTATTTCGTTTATTTGTAAAAAATGAATTAGCTTGTGTCGTTTGGATATATGTTTGAATATGTTTCCATATCTTCTCAAGTCCTTGGTTCTCAATAGCTGAGCATACAAACACTTCGGGGTTCATACCGGATGGGTGTGTGGGGAATAAGTGTAATGCCGACGAGTATTCAATTTTAGCCATATTGGCTTTATCTTTATTTTCTCCATCGGATTTAGTAATAGCTATACTATCAGCCATTTCCATGATGCCTCGTTTTATTCCTTGCAATTGGTCTCCGGCACCGGCAAGCATAAGGAGTAAGAAAAAATCTACCATAGAATGAACGGCGGTTTCTGATTGTCCAACACCTACGGTTTCAACAAAAATAACATTGTATCCTGCAGCTTCGCATACTATTATAGTTTCGCGGGTTTTTCGAGCTACTCCACCTAATGATCCTGCCGAGGGCGAAGGGCGAATGTATGCATTGGGGTCGGTTGAAAGTAGTTCCATTCGTGTTTTATCGCCCAATATACTTCCTTTTGTTCGTTCGCTACTTGGGTCAATAGCTAACACCGCCAATTTATTGTTATGCGATGTTATAATTTTTCCAAATGATTCTATAAAGGTACTTTTTCCTACACCGGGAACACCGGTTATGCCTATGCGAATTGATTTGCCCGAATACGGCATGCATGCATGTATTATTTGTTGAGCTAATTCTTGATGTTCTGGTAAATTGCTTTCTATAAGCGTTATAGCTTGGCTTAGAATTGTTATATTGCCTTGCAATATACCTTCGATATAATCCGAAAGTTGTAATTGCAATTTTTTTCGTTTATTTTGTTTAAACTTTAATATTGCGTCGTTGTTGGTTGTGGGAGGTTGTTCTACTCCTTTTTTTTCTTCCATATGACTGCAAAAAGTACCGTCTTGATGTTCCATGTTAATAGAAAATTAGTAATTGCGAAGGTAAGGATTTTTTTTATGTAGCTATATATTTTGGGATGTATAAAAGGGGATAGAATGAAAAAAAAAACCAACTGCTTTAGTTGGTTTTTTTTTTTTTTGAGTTTTTATTTACCTTCTTGTTCTAACAATAAAGTTTTTGTTGGTTGGTCGCATACCGAACTTGGTCCGAAATATTGAATTGGTCCCGGATAAATATAGTCGGTTTTAATAGCCCATTCATCGCGTTTTGATGCGAAAAATTTGAACGGTTTGCCATCTAATGTAACTAAAGCTTTTTGAATTACAGGTTTCATATGACCATGACGTTTTTCCATGTTCATCATCATAGTAACAGGTACTCCACCTGCTATCCATTCAGAAGCAGGAGCTTTACAATTACGTACCGATGCCATATATCCCGATTTTCCTTCGCCTATTAATACCGATGCGGTAAAACCTAATGAATAACAATAGTCTGCATCGAAATTTGAAGGAGCAGCACAGCGTCCTTCATATCCGAAGAAGTGATTTTGTCCGCTGAATTTACCTACATATTTTCCTTCTTTTTTCCAAGCTTTTAATTTTTCGGCAACCATATCTATCAACATTTTTTCGGTTTCTATTTTTGAAACTTGAACATTGCCGTGTGGGTCGCGGTCTGCCAACAATTGGAATTGAATATTTTGAGGTAATGTCGCAAAAATATCGGCAGAAGTTTTCGATAATTTAGCACTGATAAATTGGAATTTTTCGGCATCAGAACCAAGTGCATTAAATGCAGCTTCATGGTGAGCCATTGTATCATTTAATTCAGAAATTAATACTTTTAATGAAGGTATAAATTCTATTAAACCTTCGGGTATTAATGCTGTACCAAAGTTTTCGCCGTTAGCAGCACGTTTAGCCACTATAGTAGCTATGTATGTTACAACCTCGTCGAGTGTTTGTTTTTTTGCTTCAACTTCTTCTGAAATTATACAAATATTTGCTTGTGTTTGTAATGCACACTCCAAACCAATATGCGAAGCCGAACGACCCATTAATTTAATAAAGTGCCAGTATTTTTTAGCAGAATTTGCATCGCGTTGAATATTTCCAATTAACTCAGAATATACTTTACATGCAGTGTCAAAACCAAATGAAGTTTCAATCATTTCATTTTTAAGGTCGCCATCTATAGTTTTAGGTGCTCCAATTACTTGAATTCCTGTATTTTTAGCAAGATAATATTCTGCAAGTACACATGCATTTGTATTTGAATCGTCACCACCAATAATCACTATAGCTTTTATTCCTAGTTTATTACAAATTTCAACACCTTTGTCATATTGAGCTGTTTCTTCGAGTTTTGTTCGTCCACTACCAATAATATCAAAACCACCGGTATTACGATATTCATCGATTATAGCTGCTGTTAGTTCTATATATTGATGATCAACAAAACCACCGGGACCACCTAAAAATCCGTATAATTTATTTGCAGGATTTAATTTTTTTAATCCATCAAAAATTCCGGAAATTACGTTATGTCCACCTGGAGCTTGTCCACCTGAAAGAATTACTCCAACATTCATGGTAGGATAGTCTTTTTTTGAACCTTCAGCAAATGTAATTAAAGGCATTCCATATGTATTAGGAAATAATGCTTTAATATCTGCTTGATCTGCAATAGATTGTGTTGCTGCACCGTCAACCAAGGTTACATAACCTTGCAATGATTTTGGCAATTTAGGAGCATACGATGCTCGTTCTTTTTGTAATGCACTTATAGCCATTTTGTATTGTTTTATTTAAATTATTGTATGTAAAAAATATCGATTGCGAAAATACGAATTTTTAGTTGGTACATATACGCAATTTTCTGAAAATTTACAAATATATGTAACTAACTAAAAAAATGAGGCGTAGAAAAACAGAGAGAGAATAATAATAATTTTGTTTTTAAATAACTGATTATCTGAAATTTAAATAAAAAAACATGAAGCCAATTTACCCCAAAGCTATTCTTATAATAATTACATTTTTTACCTTTTCCACATTACTTTATAGCCAATCTGCAGTTGCTCCATTTGGTGATGGAACATCAGGAAATCCTTATCAGATTGCTTCGTTAGATAATTTATATTGGATATCGCAAAATTCAAGTAGTTGGTCTTCATTTTTTGTTCAAACCAACGATATTAATGCATCTAAAACTAGTACTTATGACGGCGGACAAGGGTGGACTCCAATAGGAAATGATGTAACTAAGTTTTCGGGATCGTATGATGGCGATAATTATATAATTACGAATTTATATATTGATAGACCTACAACAAATAATGTAGGATTGTTTGGACACATTACTGATGGTGCAAAAATTTTAAATGTAGGACTTATTGATGTAAATATACAAGGAGCTCGTGGAACGGGTAGTTTGGTTGGGAGAGTTACCGGAAATGATGAAACTGTTATTCAATATTGTTTTGTAGATGGCGGAACTGTTGTTGGCGATGGTGCAACCGGTGGATTAGTAGGTTCTAATAATAGTTCTTCATTAGAAAGTGCTTTAAATTCTAATAATCCGGCGTTGAAACCTAAGATTTCAAGTTGTTTTGCAAAAGTTGATGTGAGTTGGTCGAAGAATTTTGCAAATTATGATAATTATAATGTTGATAATCATTGGACTGACAATGACAACTATGCCGATAAATTTGGTGGGTTAACAGGTTGCAATCAAAAAGGTTTTATTGAAAATTCATTTTCAATGGGAAGAGTTACTGTAAATAATAATGAGACTGTTGCCCCAGATCCTATTAATGATAAAAATTATGAACGTATTGGAGGTATAGCTGGTTGTACATATTATAAAGGAGATATTGTGAATTCGTATTCTTCGACAATACTTGTAACAAGTAATGTAAATAGAGTAGGTGGTTTTGTCGGGTATAAAAATTCAGATGCTTCGGCTGGGTATATTTCTCAATCGTTTTGGGATACCGAGATATCTACACTTGCAAGTTCTGATGGTGGTGTAGGTAAAACAACAGCTGAGATGAAAACTGCTGCTACTTATTCTGATCCTACGTGGGATATGGCAACAACTTGGGGAATATCAGCAGGAGTTAACGATGGGTATCCGTTTTTATATAACGATAATAGTTATTTATTACCTATCGAATTAATCTCGTTTGAAGGCAATAAAGTTTCGGATGAAACAATAGAATTGGTTTGGAAAACTGCATCGGAGCAGAATAATGAAGGGTTCGAAATTCAAAAAAGCTATAATGGAACCGATTTTCATACTATTGCATGGGTTGGTGGTAACGGAAATAGTATTACAGAACAACAGTATTCTTTTGTTGACTTCGAAACTTCACAAGATATTGTATACTATCGTTTACAGCAATTTGATAGAGATGGCGAAAGTTCATATTCTGAAATTATTTCTATACATACTTCTCTTATAAAGGAAGAAATGCAATTTTTACAAAAACAAACAGTTTTGTCGAATGCAGAAATAGGTCAGACTTATACTATAGTAATAATAAAAGAAAGTGGTAAAACTATATATTCGCATTCATGTATTGCTCAGTCAGAAACCTTGTACTGTCCGTATATATTAGAACAAGGTTTGTATATCGTGAAAATTCAAAAAAATTCTATAGATTTAATCACAGAACCGATACTTATAGAGGCAAATTAAAGTTTTCAAAGTATCTTTGTATGCTTACGAGCACACCCAAAAAGCTAAATAAAAAAAGTATAAAACCCGAATTTCTTAGTTTCTCAAGAATCTATAGGTCATAATTCATTTGAAACTACTTCCAAACTATATTTGAATCAAATTGAAGAGGAGAGAGGAGTTACAATAACAAAAAAGCCTCATATGATTGAGGCTTTTTGTGATCCGGGCGGGATTCGAACCCACGACCCACAGATTAGAAATCTGTTGCTCTATCCAGCTGAGCTACCAGACCTTGATAATTTTGCTGCAAATATAAAATTTTTATGCTATTATTACAATCTCTGTGAATTTTTTTATTCGTTATGTCCTGTTTTAGATCTCTATTTGCACATCGGTAAACGAAAACCCACGCATACATTCTTGTATTGACATACGTTTTTTTCCTTCCAATTGAATATCTGTTGGCTGTATAAATCCGTCTTTCACAGCTATTGATATGTTGGTTTGGTCGGTAAGTATAGTTCCTATAATATAGTCGTGTGAAGCCGGAGTAAAAAGAGCAAAATAAATCTTACATATAATTGTTTTATCTTGTTTTTTTAGTAAAGTCCATGCTGCAGGAAAAGGAGAGAATCCTCGAATGTGATTATAAATATTAGTTCCGCAAGCATTCCAGTTTATTTTGCATGTTTCTTTTTCAATTTTTGGTGCATGATGCAACACAACACAAGTTATACTTTCTTGAGGAGTTGATGTATGTGGATGTTTTTGAACATATTTAATGGTTTCAACAGATAATTCTGCAGCTAAATTCATAAGTCTTTCATATACTAATCCGGTTGTGTCGGTATGAGCTATATCTATAGTTTTTTGTAATATAATATTACCGGTATCAATGGTTTCGTTTATATAAAAACTTGTAACCCCTGTTTGTGTTTCACCATTTACAACAGCCCAATGTATAGGTGCCGCACCACGGTATTGAGGCAATAACGATCCGTGAATGTTTATAGTTCCTAAAGGTGGTATTTCCCAAATAACTTTAGGTAACATTCTAAATGCAATAACAAGAATTATATCGGGTTGCAAAGTTCGAACTTGCGTAATAAATTCTTCGGATTTTAAATTTGTTGGTTGAAAAATAGATAGATTGTGTTGTAATGCACATGTTTTTACAGCCGACATACTTATTTGTTGTCCTCGTCCTGCTGGTTTATCGGGAGCTGTAACAACACCTACAATAGTATAATTCTGATTAATAAGATTTTGTAAGGGAGCAACAGCAAATTCGGGTGTTCCCATGTACAGAATTCTCATAAATTATTTTTGTTTTTTTAGTATACGTTTAAATTTAGCAATCAATCGGGTATCTTCAAATGCTTCGTCTTCGTAATATCCGTATCCGTATTTATTGTTTCGATAAGCTCCGTATCTGTATCCGTAACTATTTATCATATTAACGTCATTTATAAGAATACATAAATTTTTAATTTTTGATTCTACAGAAATGTCGTTTATAAACTTAATTGAATTTCTATTAGTATAGTTTTGTCGCATTACAAATACATTTAAATCGGAGTATTTCGAAATTGAAAGAGTATCGGCAACAAGACCTATAGGAGGGGTGTCAAATATAATGTAATCATACCCTGCTTGTTTTAATTCTGTAATAAATTCCGAGAATTTATCACTTTCAATTAATTCTAATGGGTTAGGAGGGATTGGTCCCGATAATATAACATTTAAATTTGGTACATCGGTAGTAATAGTTATATCTTGTAATGTATGAGTTCCAATTAAATAATTTGTAATTCCGGCAGTAAAATTAGTTTGTAACATTTGTTGCAATTTAGGTTTTCGTAGATCTAAACCAACTACTACAACTTTTTTATTATTCATAGATATTATAGCTGCAAGATTAAGTGCACAAAATGTTTTTCCTTCACCGCTTATAGTTGATGTTAATGTTATAATAGGCGTTTGTGATTGTTTATTTTTAATAAAAAAAGCAAGATTTGTACGTATTGCCCTAAATGTTTCTGCAATAGACGATTTTGGATGTAATTTTACCGGAATTACGTCAAGAGTTCTTCTATTGTGAGCTATTGATCCTATAATTGGAATTGATGTTTTTCTTTCAATTTCTTCTCGTTCTACAATCGTATCGTTCATGAAATCGCGAACAATTAACAACAACCCTGGTATAAATAATCCAAGAAATAACGCAATTAAATAATTTAATTTTCTGTTAGGTGATGTTTGTAATGTATTGTCAAGAAGTGCGTAATCAATAAATTTTAAATCCGGTAAATTTGCAGCTTTTGTTATACCTACTTCTGCTCGTTTTTGTAGTAAATAGTTGTAAATATTGTCGTTCAATTCAAATTTTCGTTGAATATTTATAAGTTCACGCTCTGTACTTGGCAGTTTTTTTATTTCAGCATCTACTTTTGCTATTTCTTTTTGTGTTTCCTTTGATTCAATATGTGCGGACTCTATCAAATTATTAACATTATCAATTAAAGCAGCAATAGTATTTTTAATTTTCATATTTATAATTTGCAAACTTGGATTATCTCCTGTTGCCGAATATTCTAATACTTGCCGTTCAGAATATAATTGACTCAATTGAGCAACTAATGTGTTTAATAATTGGTCTTGTACTCCAATTACCGAAGGTGTAATAATGTCTTTAAAATTATTTTTGTCGCGAATTGTTTTAAGTAAGTATTCGTAATATTTAATTTTAATTTCAATAAGTGATTTTTTTGCTTGAAGTTCTTCTAATTTTTTAAACATAGAAGAGCCTTCTTCACTTAAATTTACAATTTTGTTGCTCGAACGGAAAGTTTCTAGTTTTTTTTCGGCATAGGTCAGTGAATCTACTACACTTGTTAGTTGGTCGTCAATAAATTCAATGGTTTTAATAGATGTTGCATTTTTCTCTCGTAAGTCGTTTTCTATAGCTTCTATAATAAGTGTATTTAAGTATTCCACAACTTTTTCGGGAACCGAACCTTTTGATGTTAATTGTAAAATAGTTCCTTTTTTAAAACTGGCTTCTACAGTTAAATTTTTTAAATATTTCTTTGTAAGTTCATTGTAATCATGTATTTGAAAGAAAAAATCTTGCGATACATGTTCTTCCGTATCAAAAATATCTGATTTTACAATTTTAAATATATAGTCAGCATTTTCGAATGTTTCGCCAAAAAATAATTGTACCGATACAGCATTAGAATCTCGAGGTATTTCAAGTTTTACTTCGTTTTCGCTTACTATAGTTATAAATATTTTTTCTTTGTATTTTTCGGTTTTAATAGAATCTAATATAACTCGAAACGGACAATCTTCAAAAATTTCAACATCATTTATTCTTCCTTTATCAAAATACGAAACTTGGTAATTTAATCGTTCCAATGTTTTGCGAGTAAGTGAATAGGATGTTAATATACCAATTTGATTTTCAATATTTTGTGTTTTACTTCCAAACGAGCCGAATTCTTTCATAATCGTACTCATTGCTCCCATAGCATCTTCTTTTTCGGTAAGATATACGGTGTTTTGTGATTCGTATATCGATGTGGAGTAGCGATTAATTAAAAATGCAATACTTACTGCTATAATGCCTGTAAAAATAAACCAACGCCAATTATCAAGAAATAATGTTAGATATTTTTTTATGTTTATATTTTCTTCTTCTTGATTTTGAATTGAATTGTTCATATATCAATTAATAATTATTATTTTGAATATAAGCCATACATTATAGCTCCTGCATTAACTATAGTAGCAACACCACTTAAAATAATTGAAATAGTTGGGGTGTTTACACGAAATGATTTTAAATTGAGAGGTTCCACTATTACAATATCGTTGGGCATTAAATAAAAATCTTTATTTGATAACACATTTTTATCGGTTAAGTCTACACGATAGGTTGTTGTTGTGTTATTTATAGTTCGTATAATTAAAATTTTCTTTTTATCGGCAAATTGGTTTACATCGCCGGCCATTGCTATTGCTTCTAAAATATTTATATTATTACGGTATATTACAAATTGTCCCGGTCTGTTAACTTCACCTAAAATAGATATTTTAGTGTTCAATGGTTTTAGTACTACTGTGGCATTTTTAAAATACTCATTTACTTTTGTTTGAACTACGCGTTCTGCTTCGTATGCTTGTAAGCCTTCAATTTTTACGGTGTCAATTACCGGTAGTCTAATATACCCATCGTTGTCAATTGTAAATCCTTTAAGGTTTATTGAAGTTTCGTTAATATAAGCATTTTGATTATTTGAATTTTCGATATTAAATAATTCGTTTAATTCTTTATTAATACTTAGTATTTTAACATACACAATATCGCCTTTTTGTAAGGTGTACTCCAATGTCTGTTTTGAAGTAGATATTTTTTCTGTTCCTTGTGGAAGATTTTCTAAATATACTAAATTTTTGTTAGATGTACAGCCCGAAAAAAATGTAATAACTGTAATAAAAATAAGAAATACCCAAAGTTTATTCATCGTAGTAATTTTTTTGCAATAATAACAAAAAAAAATTACAAACTATACAAAAATCGTAAGGTATGTGAAAAACCTAAATAGCTGTGAAGTTCTGTTGTATATGAACACGTAACGTGAAAGAGGGAATAATCTAACCCTACCGAAAATGGAGTATATCTATTGCTTACAACAGCATGTGCTTGTATTGATTTATGTAGCTTATAATCAACGCCTAATGATGTTTGAACGTGAGTGCTTTGATTTTTTTGGAGTCGTACCGATATGCTCGATTTTGGTATGCCAAAATATGTTGCTCCTATTTGTAAATTTTGTATTGGTTTATTATTCTTATATGTGTTGTAAATAATTTTTTGAATACTAAAGCCGGTAATTATATCTTTGGTTGGTTTATATGTTGTCGATAATTGAGGAATCAGTGTATAGTGAGATTGAACTTGCTCCTGATTCCGATTTTGTATATATTCACACGAAACAGCACATGAAACAGTTTTGTATAGAATTTTGGCATAATGCAACGAAATAGAAGGGATTTGAATGATATCATTTCCTGTATATGAAATACTTGTGCCAAATGCTCCTTGTTTTGTTGATTTACCTGCACAGAATGTTGCATTTGTTATATCTGAAATACCATACATATAGTTACTAGCTGCAGCTATTTGAAGTGAATTTACATATACTAAGGTAGATGGAAAAGAATAGAGCGACCAAATGCTTTCCGGATTTATTGAATGTTCTAAGGTATTCCACATTGTAAACTGTGTAATACCCACGTGTGTTTGAGCTTTCGTTACATTATATAGGCATATAACGCAAACATATAGTTTGAGTAGTTTCATAGTATTTTTTTTTCTGATGTGTTGTTACACAATCATGGTTTGCATGTCAAAAATACTATTTTTATACAAACTGTCAAAAAAAAATACGATAAATAAATATGAGCATTTAGAAACTGTTTAGATATGTCAAATATCTAGAGTTTCTATAATAGTGTTTTGTTTCTAGTATACTAAAGTATAGTAATTGTTTCTATCACATCACCTTGACGAATACTGTCAAGAACATCAAGACCTTCATATACTTTACCAAAACATGTATGATTTCTGTCGAGATGAGCAGTGTTTTCTCTACTGTGACAAATAAAAAATTGAGAGCCACCTGTATTTCTACCGGCATGCGCCATTGAAAGAACTCCTCTGTCGTGGTATTGATTATTGCCGGTTAATTCGCACGGTATTGTATAGCCTGGGCCTCCAACGCCAGTACCTTTAGGACATCCACCTTGAATTACAAAATTAGGAATTACTCTATGAAATGTTAATCCGTCGTAAAAACCTTCTTTTGATAATTTTACGAAATTTGCAACAGTTCCCGGAGCATCGGTATCATATAATTCTACCTTCATTACTCCTTTTTCGGTGTGTATTTCGGCTTTTGTCATTATATTAAAAACCTTTTTTGGGAGTTATCATATCTTCTATTAATACACCAACGCAACCCATAGAAGTTGGTTTTGCACGGAATCCCGAATTGTTAACAGCTGTAGTGTTTGAGTCGTCGGGAACAGAAACTACTATTTTTACTGTTCTACTCATTAATACAGTAAATTCAAATTCTTTCACATAATTATAATCTTTATTGTCATACAATACTTCGTTGGTATCATAGTCAATAATTTTAAATTGTATGTTGGTACCTAAAATTTCATCGTTACATACGGTAATTCTATAATCTTTACCTTGATAAATAAGTAATCTGAATTCAGAAGTTTGACCTTTTAACAACAATGCACTACGTGAATCAGGCGAAATGCCATAATTTGTAGTTTCTTGAGTACGTTTACATTTCTTTTTATGATAATCTATACAGTCTTGAGCAGATACTGTCATCATTCCCGTCAATGTAACAATAAGCATAATGCTTGTTGTAAAAAACTTCTTCATATTTGATATTTTAAATTTTAATTTAATAGCACAAAAATAATAATATTTTTTAATTACAATAGCCTTATTACATTTTTTAAACTATTTTATGTAACAATTATTTCACGAATGTATGGTTTTTTTACAATTTCGTTGAGTCGAGTCATTATTATTGTTCTATGTAACAATATTTCTTGCTTAACTGCCGACGATTGCATGTGTACGGTAAGTGTGCCTTTTGATATACGAATTTGTTTGGTTGCATTTGCAAACATTGGTCCTACTACTGTTTTCCACGAGTCTTTTATTTGGGCTTCTATAATTTTATCTTCAATACCGTTTTTTTTGAAAAATTCGTCGAGAACTTCTGATAAGGGCTGAAAATTACTTCTTTTCATTGTACTGGTTCAATTATGAATTTGTTCTCATTGCTCGTATGCGTTCCAATAGTGGGGGGTGTGAATAGTAAAAAAATACGTATAATGGATGTGGTGTAAGATTACTTAAATTCCGTTTTGATAATTTTCGTAATGCTTGTTCTAAAAAAGTACCATTATAATGAGTAGCAGCATAGGCATCTGCTTCGAATTCGTGTTTACGCGAAGCTAAATTCATAGCTATACTTATAATAAATGAAAGTGGTGAATACAAAATGCTAAACACAAATAATGCAATATGATATTTGCCTTGTTCAAATGGAATTCCTAACGCTTCGGTTAGCCATGAGCTATTAACAAGTAATCCGAATATAAACAGAAGTAAGCCCATTTGTAACAACGAAGCAGCTATCATAGTTCGGGTGTGTTTTTTCTTGTAATGCCCTATTTCATGTGCAAGTACTGCTACTATTTCTTCGGTACTCATTTCTTGTATTAGGGTATCGTACAATACAATTCTTTTTTTTGTGCCTAATCCGCTAAAATATGCATTTGCTTTTGTAGAACGTTTTGATCCGTCTATTACAAAAATATTATCGAGTTTAAAGCCTACTTTATTGCTGAATTCAAAAATTGCTTGTTTTAATTCTCCTTCTTCAAGGGGAGTTTGTTTGTTAAATAATGGAACTATAAGGGTTGAATAAAACATTGTAATTCCTATCATTATAACAGAAATAAAGATCCAAGCATATATCCAAAAATGTTCTCCAAAATAGGTAATTAACCAAAGTAATGCAGCTAATATACTTCCTCCTAAAAGAATCATGAGTAACCATGATTTTATTTTGTCTATTATAAATGTTTTTGTAGTTGTTTTGTTAAACCCAAATTTTTCTTCGATTACAAATGTAGAATATGCTTCAAAGGGAATTCCTAAGATGTCAGACGCAAATGCTAATATTCCAAAAAACAAAAGACCTGCCCATATGTGATGTATTGCGTGTTCGGTACCTCCAAATGTATTGTATATGAAAGTGTCAACAAATGCAAACCCATTGAAAACTAACATGCCAAGTATAAGTATAAAACTAAATGTAGCGGTAATTAACCCAAAGTTGGTTTTGGTTTGTTCGTATTGCTGTTGTTTTTCATATTCTTCGCTATTATAAATATCTTGAAGTTCTGCAGGAAGCTTTTGTGAACGGTGTTGGGCGTTAAGTATGTCTAAAACGCGTTCTAATATATAATCAAAAACTAATACTCCTATGATAAGTCCAAAAATAGTTGATGCCATTGTTCTTTATATTTTTTAGCAAATATAACAAATTATTGTTTACTGATTGAGATGAAAGTAGTAAGTTTATAAAGTTCTTAACGTGATTTCTGTTTATTTAATGGAAATTAATTTTTTAATTTTTCTTTGTTTGAAATAGTTACTATATATACTCCGGCAAATACAAGAATCATAGCCAATATTTTATATATGCTAAATGAATCATTGCCCATATATATAGCTATAATAGAAGCTATAATTGGTTGTATGTATATATATATGCTTACTGTAGTTGGGTTTACATGTTGTAATCCTATGATTTTGAAAAAATAGGTGAGAAATGTTGCTCCTACTACTACAAATAGTATAGCACCGTATACATAGAGCGGAATTTCTGAAAATGATACTTCAAGTGTTGGTTTTAGTCCATACAAAAGCACTGGAAATGCTCCAAATAAAAATGTGAATTTCATTACTGTAAACGAACTGTATTTCGTCATAAGTGGTTTTATCCATACCAAATATAATGCATATAATATTGCATTGCTTACAATTATAATGTCTCCCAATGAATGGGTAAATGAAAATGTATTGTGCGATGTAAGTATAAGTAAAAGAGCTCCGCTTGCGCCAACTAAAACGCCAAGTGCTTTAATTGGTGTAATTGGAAATTTTAATAATAATGCCGAAAAAATCATAACAAACAAGGGGTTTGATGTCATAATTATAGCTGCATTTACTGAACTGGTTAGTTCTAAGCCCCACACTAATAACGATTGATTAATTGTAACACCAAGTAATCCTGCGATGATAAGTCGCCACCAGTCTTTTTTGTCAATGGATTCATGTTTAATAAACAATGCTGCTGCAAGTAGTAGAGCTAATGCGCCAAATCCGCGAAGTAATGCAAGCGATTGCCACGACATATGTGTAGGGATTATTTGTTGTACTGCAATAAAATTTACACCGTAGATTATATTTGCAGCCAGTAGGGCTATATGTGCTCGTATTTTAGAATTCATGAGGTAAAACTACATAGTTTTGTATAAAAATATATATTTCTGTTAATTTTTATTTTGAATTTGTATACATGTGTTTAAATTTTGTATTTCTAATTTTTGTGTACTCTATAAATAATGTACTTTAGCAAAAAAATATATCAATGAATGTAGAAATTATAAGTATAGGTGACGAGTTGTTGTATGGTAAAACCATAAATACAAATGCTGCATGGATAGGAGAACAGTTGTCGATGATTGGATTCGAGATTGAAAAAGTATCAACTATTTCTGATAAAAAAGATGCTATTGAGCAAACTGTAACTGCAGCAATGCAATCTCACACGGTTGTGCTCATTACCGGTGGTTTAGGTCCTACCAACGATGATATTACAAAACATGTGTTATGTGCTATGTTTAATACTCAATTGGAATTTTATGAGCCGGCATATGTTACTATTCAAGAGTTTTTACGTGCACGTAATGGCGAAATGAACGAAAACAATCGAAGCCAAGCAATGTTGCCTAAAGATGCCTATCTTGTTCGTAATGATTGTGGTACGGCATGGGGCATGTGGTTTACAACAGATAGTTCGATTGTAATTTCTATGCCGGGGGTACCATTTGAAATGAAACAAATGATGAGTACCTACATAATTCCTAAGTTACGCGAAACTTTTGTTTTGCCTGCTATAGTTCATCGACATATTTTATGTACCGGCATTGCCGAAGCTAAATTAGCACATGTAATTGCTCATTGGGAAGCTCAATTGCCTAATTTTATTCATTTGGCATATTTGCCGTCGCCCGGTGTTGTTAAATTAAGAATGACATCAATAGGGGTAGAAGTAGAGCAAGCAAAACAACTCATTGCTCAACACGAAGCTGCATTACTTCCATTGATTTCTGAATTTGTGTACGGGTATGATGAGCAAACACTCGAAGAAATAATAGGAGAATTATTGCTTTCCAAACAAGCTACAGTAAGTACTGCCGAAAGTTGTACCGGAGGTACTATAGCAAAAACAATAGTGCAAGTACCCGGAAGTTCAAAATATTATACGGGAAGTATTATAGCGTATAGTAATGATATAAAAATAAAACAATTACAGATTTCTCCTGAATTATTGCAAACACATGGTGCAGTAAGCAAACAGGTAGTTGAAGCAATGGCTGTAAATTGTAAAAAAATATGTAATACCAACTATGCTATAGCAACTTCGGGTATAGCAGGTCCAACGGGTGGGACAACCGAAAAACCTGTTGGTACTGTATGGATAGCCATTGCTTGTCCGTCAAAAATTATAAGTCAACATTTTTTGTTCGGAGAGCATAGGGAACGAACCATTCTGCGAACTACCATTGCTGCTTTGAATATGTTGCAAAAAAATATAGAATAGTCTATATTTGCACAACATAAAAAAACAAAAAACATAAAAAAACGATGAAAAAAACAAATATTTTATTTGTGTGCTTGGGTAATATTTGTCGATCTCCATCTGCGGAAACTATTATGAATCATTTAATAGAATCGAAAGGATTACAGAATAAATATTATGTAGATTCTGCCGGAATTATTGGATTTCATGCAGGTGAACCGGCAGATTCAAGAATGAGAGCTCATGCTGCAAAGCGAGGGTATACTATAACAAGTATTTCTCGTCAGTTTAATCCTACTACCGATTTTAAAAAATTTGATTTAATAATTGGTATGGATAGAAAAAATGTGAAAGATTTGCAAAGCCTCACTATTGAAGAAGAGTTTTTGCATAAAATTCATGTAATGACAGAGTTTAATAAAATATTTAAAGAAGAGGGGGTTCCCGATCCTTATTATGGCGGATACGAAGGATTCGAATATGTGTTGGATTTATTGGAAGATGCTTGTAGCGGCTTGTTAACAGAATTAGAAGAATTTTAATTTATAATATTGTATTTATGACTTATATGCCTTTAGACGATAGATATTCACGAATGAAATATGCATATTGTGGAAATAGTGGTTTGCAATTACCAAAACTTTCATTGGGTTTATGGCATAACTTCGGTGGTGTCGATGCTTTTGAAAATGCTAAATCTATGCTTCTACATGCCTTTGATAATGGAATTACTCATTTCGATTTAGCAAATAATTATGGACCTCCTGCCGGTTCTGCAGAAATTACGTTTGGACAAGTGTTGCACAAAGAGTTTGCTCATCATCGTGATGAATTGATAATTTCAACGAAAGCTGGCTATTGGATGTGGAATGGACCTTATGGCGATGGCGGTTCTAAAAAATATTTGGTTTCGAGTCTCGATCAAAGTCTGCAACGATTAAAACTTGACTATGTTGATATTTATTATCATCATCGATTCGATCCACATACTCCATTGGAAGAAACTGCTTCGGCACTCGAATTATTATACAAACAAGGAAAAGCTTTATATATTGGTATTTCAAATTATTCTACCGAACAAACAAATGCAATGCTTAGATTGTTGCAACAAAAACATGTTCCTTGTTTAATTCATCAATGTAAATATTCTATGTTTCATAGAGAACCCGAAACTTCCGGCTTGTTACAAATTCTTTCCGAAAATGGGGTAGGGTCTATTGCGTTTTCACCTTTAGCACAAGGCTTATTAACTGACAGATATAGTATGGGCATTCCTAAAGATTCACGAGCTGCAAAATCACATGGATTTTTACAATCTGGCGATGTAAATGATGCCGTATTGCAAAAAGTAGCAGCTCTACAATCTATTGCTTTGCAACGAAATCAATCTTTGGCTGAAATGGCAATAGCGTGGATTTGGGAAAAAGGTGTAACCTCGGTGTTGATAGGAGCAAGTTCTGTTAATCAATTACAAACGAATTTAAAGGCATTAGCTTCTCCTGCTTTTTCATCAGATGAAATGAACCGTATAGAACAAGTTTTACATTCATAGTAAGGCTTTACAGTTTTATAAGTCTATATAGTTAAATTTTCTGGTATGATAGAATCTATTTTCTCCATTTTTAAAAATTCCTTGTCAATTACATTTTTTGTGTTGACAACCATGTTGTTTATTGAATATATAAATGTTCGTTCTTCGGGGGCATTTAGTAAATTAATAAAAAAAAACGGGTTTCGTCAAATTCTTTTAGGTTCATTATTAGGGGCTATTCCCGGGTGCTTGGGTACCTATACAATTGTAACTTTTTATACGCATAATCTTGTAACTTTAGGTGCATTAACTGCCGCATTTGTCTCTACTATGGGCGATGAGGCTTTTTTATTGTTTTCTATTCAACCAATGAAAGCACTGTTAATATTTGCCGGATTATTTGTTATAGGAATAGTTACTGGGGTAATTGTAGATATTATATATGCTAAAAAAAATAAGGAAAGAGATGCTAAAAATATCATGCATTTCGAAATTCACGAAACAGAAGAACACTCTATTTCAGTTCCAAAATTTTCTACTATAGTTTCTAATATAAAAAATGCTTCACCGCACCGTGCTCTATTATTGTTTGGTATTGCTATTATATTGGTGTTGTCGTTGTTAGGTCATATTGGGCATAGTCACGATTTTTTAACATCATTTACTATCCAACCTTCGGTAGAGCATATTCATAGTGAGTCGTGTGAACAAGGACACGAACATGCTCATGAACATGGTATTAATTGGCTGGCTGTTACTTTTGCAATTATGTCGTTGCTTGCTGCTTATGTGGTAAGTGTTGTAAACGAGCATTTTTTGGAAGCTCATTTTTGGAGTCATATTATTAAAAAGCATTTTATTAAGGTTTTTGCTTGGACTACTATTGTATTAGTTATAGTTATGGTACTTAACCAATATATTCACATCGAAGATTTTCTTCAAGCATATACATATGAATTATTATTGTTAGCTATTTTAATAGGTATTATTCCCGAATCAGGTCCGCATATTATATTTTTATCATTATATATTTCAGGTGCTATTCCATTAAGTATTTTACTAGCAAATTCTATAGTGCAAGATGGTCATGGTGCTTTACCTCTTATAGCCGAATCTAAAAAGACATTCTTTCAAGTTAAATTTATTAATATGATTGTAGCGGCAATAGTTGGGTTTGTTGGATTACAATTCGGATTGTAAATAAAGCAGGCTCTCTATTAAATTTCCTGTAATTTGAGAGTATCTCTATTTTTTAATTAAAACTTTGGACACATCAAGTATATGCAAACTATTGGTATATAAGTCTTGTACAGAGTTGTGTGTAATATTGTACAAAGAATTGTTTCCTTCTAAATTCGCATAAGATTTTGTGAGTTTAAATGAGGTATTGTTTTTAAGTTCTAATATTTTATCTATTGTATTTGTTTCTACAAAAAATATAGCATCTGTCTGATTGTTGGTAAAAAAATCTACTGCTTCTATTTGATTTTTTGTTTTTACCAAAACTAACGTGTCTATATAAGGAAGTCGAATATTAGATTTGTCGAATTTAAAGAATTTTTTATTTCTTGTAAGCAATACAAATGAAGAGTCGTGTTGCCAATCGTAAGTGAAAGCACCTGTTCCAATTTTACAATCGGCTTCATATTTTGCTATTCCTTCATGCGGAAGTATTGATGCCGCCGGATGAGCTAAATTATATAAAAATAGAACTGATGGTGTTTCGAGTATTATTTTTAATGAATATTTAGATAATACTTGAATACCCGGTATCTGTTTTTTTTCGGTATCGTTTGTTTGCGAATTTTTAAAATATTCTTTAGCTCCCAATATGCGTGAAACAGTATTGGTAAAATTTTTATTATATGGCGAAGGCGTAGATAGGGTATAAAAAGTATATTCAACATCGTAGGCGGTAACATTTCTTCCTTTTCCGCCACTAAAACAATTATCATCGTGAAAATATACGGTAGAATCTAAATATAAAATATATACTCTTCCGGTATTATCTATGTCCCAGTTTTTACAAATACCAGGTTCTAACGTAGTGTTTTGAGGATTATACGAAAATAATCCTAAATGAAATTGTGATACAATTTGTTTTTCGCTTTCGCTAATTATTGAAGGTGGAAATAGTGTTGTAACATCAGCATCTATGGGCAACCGTAAAGTTCCTCCGCAAATTTCATTTCGTTTTTCTTCTTGTTCTTTAGGAGTACAAGATATGCAAAAACCACAAATGCTTACAATGAGTAATAGTTTAATCATATAATGAGCAATTATAAAAATATATGCGTAATTATTTTTTGTTGTTTGTTGTTAAATTTTTGTAAATCAATTTTTTGTGCATATAAAATTGAAGATATATTTTGAATTGATTGAATACGAGGTTCTAAACCAATACTAAGTCCCGTTATTCGAAGAAAAAAATCAATTGAGTCCATAAAATCTATGAGAGGTCCTTTATCGGTTTTGTTTGCAATTAAATCTATGGTAATTTTTCGTTGTTCGTCGTGAGCCGAATAAAGAGCATGTATTGTTGAAATTCCCGAAGACAGTTCGAACACTCGAGGTTGTTGAATTTTTAACATTACTCCAAGTTCTTGTTGTAATATATCAATAAAACTAAATTCGTCACAATTTACTCGTAAGGCAAGTATTGTTGAATTTGAATTGTTTTCAATAGATATTATTTTCTTTTTCACTGCCATTATTTAAAATCTTTTAAAAAGAACAATAAGCTTAACCAAAATTCATCGCGAGTTGCCGATTCCCACCACAGTGTTTTTGCCCCATGTAATCCGTCGGAGCCTTCGGGTTTAAATACAATTTTCTTTTTAGATTGTGTTCCCGAAAGTAGTTGTAATACATAGTAATGTTCGCTCCTTGGGCAGCCTACAAAATACGGGGTTTGCAATCCTCGAATAGATTCTTCAATTGACAATTCTGCACCAAAAAATTCTCCTGGACTAAAACCTATAACAGCTTCTATATCGTTTCGTTCGTTTGCTGTTTTTAAGCATAACGATGCCGAAAATGAACTGCCCATTAAAAAAATTCGTGGTTTAGTGTCAAGTGTTTTTACATAAGAAATAGCTGCTGCAATATCTTTTTCGCAATCAATCATAGAACTAGCAAATCCACCTTTTTTAGCTCGCATGGCTGTTTCGTTATTTACAAAATTCACTTCGTTGCCATAGCGTAAATCTACAGCTATACAGGTAAAGCCTATTTTAATCAGTCGCGTTGCAATTTGCTGAAATTCTCCTCTACTATATTCTGCTTGATGAAATAGGAGCATATACTTGGAAGATTCTACATCGGTATCGTATACATCTGCTGTTATTTCTAAACCATCTGCTGCAAAAAATGTAATAGTTTTTTGTGCCTGTAAGATAGTCGATACCATACAGAAGAAACAGATGATTATATATACTTTAATTCTCATAGTTGCATGTTGTTACGAACCTTATTTTTAATAGGTTACAATATATACAAAAAAAGCCACCGTAAAGGTGACTTTTTTTTTAATTTTTATTCACGTATTTGTTAGTCTACTAGTATTAATATTTTATTTTGAGATTGTTCTACAACACCACCAGGTATTTCGAATGTATGTTTTTTACCGGTAGTGTCAAGCAAAACTATTGTTCCATGTTGTAAGGTTGCAATAATAGGAGCGTGATTTTCCAGTATTTCAAACGAACCGCTGCTTCCCGGAACATTTACTTGAGTAGCTTGTCCGCAATACAATTGTGATGATGGGGTTATAATTTCAATTTCCATATACTTTTATTTTGAAACGTTAGCAAGCATTTTTTCTCCTTTTTCTATAGCCTCTTCAATTGTTCCTACCAAATTGAATGCAGCTTCAGGATATTTGTCTACTTCTCCGTCTATTATCATATTAAATCCTTTAATGGTATCTTCTATAGAAACCAACTTGCCCGGCATACCGGTAAATTGTTCTGCCACATGAAACGGTTGCGATAAGAATCGTTGTACACGACGAGCTCTGTGAACAACCAATTTATCTTCTTCCGATAATTCGTCCATACCTAATATTGCAATAATATCTTGTAATTCTTTATTACGTTGTAAAATTTGAATTACACGTTGTGCCGTATTATAGTGAGCATCACCAACTATTTCGGGAGTTAATATTCTCGATGTAGATTCTAATGGATCTACTGCAGGATAGATTCCAAGTTCTACAATTTTACGACTTAATACTGTAGTGGCATCAAGGTGGGCAAATGCTGTAGCAGGAGCAGGGTCAGTTAAGTCATCGGCAGGCACATAAATAGCTTGTACCGATGTTATTGAGCCTCGTTTTGTTGATGTAATTCGCTCTTGCAAAAATCCCATTTCTGTTGCTAATGTAGGCTGATATCCAACCGCTGAAGGCATACGTCCCAATAAAGCAGAAACTTCAGAGCCTGCTTGAGTAAATCGGAAAATATTGTCGATAAATAATAATATATCTCTACCTCCTGATTTTTCATCACCATCGCGGAAGTTTTCTGCTATGGTAAGTCCCGAAAGTGCTACCCGGGCACGTGCTCCGGGAGGTTCGTTCATTTGACCAAATACCATGGCTAACGATGAATCTTTAAGTTCTTCTTTATTAACTTTTGAAATATCCCAACCACCTTTTTCTAAACTTTCTTTAAATTCTTCGCCATATTTCACAATGCCTGATTCTATCATTTCACGCAATAAGTCATTCCCTTCGCGCGTGCGTTCTCCTACACCGGCAAACACCGATAGTCCTTCGTAGGCTTTTGCTATATTATTGATTAATTCTTGAATCAATACTGTTTTTCCAACTCCGGCACCACCAAATAATCCAATTTTACCTCCTTTTGCATAGGGTTCTATTAAGTCAATTACTTTAATTCCGGTATATAAAATTTCTGAACTAGTCGATAATTTTTCATATGCAGGTGGTGAGTTGTGTATTTGATATCCATTTGCTTTGGAAACTTGTCCAATTCCATCTATTGCGTCGCCGGTTACGTTGAACAATCGACCACGTACCGAATCGCCTACAGGCATTGTAATTTGAGCTCCGGTAGCTATTACTTCCATACCTCGACTCATACCATCGGTTGAATCCATAGCTACGGTACGAACCGTTTTTTCGCCAATGTGTTGTTGGCATTCTAATACTACTACTTGACCATTTTCTTTAGTTATTTCTAAAGCATCAAGAATTTTTGGAAGGGTACTTCCTTCTTGTTCAAAACTTACGTCTACTACCGGACCTATTATTTGAACTATTTTACCTGCATTTTTGGACATACAATCGTAATTTTAGATTATTCTTATCTTAGTTATTACAAAATTAGTATTTTCTGTGTATTTACAAAAAAATCTGTACTTTTTTTTGAAAAAAATATTCGTATCACAAAGACATGGTTATTATATGAAAAGACATTGTGTTATTGTATGTGAAAAAGGTTGAAAGGTTTAAGGGTTTAAGGATAAAAGGGTATAATTTTTAATTAGATGGTGAATTGTAGGGGCATCCCTTGTGGTTGCCCATAGATGAGCCAATGTGAAATATAAGATATGAATTATGAGATTTTAGTTGGGTTTATAGGAATAAGGGTTTAAGGGTATAAAGGTTTAAGGGTATAATTTTTAATTAGATGGTGAATTGTAGGGGCAATCCCTTGTGGTTGCCCATAGATGAGCCAATGTGAGATATAAGATATGAATTATGAGATTTTAGTTGGGTATATAGGTTTATAGGTTTAAAGGTTTAAGGGGGTTGCAATTTTAAATCATTGAATATTTGATGATTAATTGTAATTCATTAGTGCTGTTTTATGGGGGGATTCAAAGTTTTTTTTCTAAAAATATCATATTTTTTTGTGTCTAAAATTATATATAACTAATTGATTATAAAAATACATTAGTAACCGAGAAAAAATAAAAATAACAGATTAGGTCGATAGTCACTAACCTAATCTGTATTT
>MWCJ01000009.1 GCA_002069975.1 Bacteroidetes bacterium ADurb.Bin217
TTAACAACTTCGACTTGAATATCAATAATTTACATGAGTAAAATAACGATTATTGATTTTAGTCGGTTAATAATGATTTTTATTAGTAATTCTTTTTGTATTAACATTTACTATAAATGCACAAAACGATACCATCTATATAATGAAAGCTGGTGCTATAGTAGGACAGTACAATGTAAATACAGAGGTTGACAGTGTAATATTTTATAAACCAACAATTGCTCAAAATGATACCATCTATATAATGAAAGCAGGTGCTATAGTAGGACAGTATAATGTAAATACAGAGGTTGACAGTGTAATATTTTATAAACCAATAATTGCTCAAAACGATACAGAAGGAACATTTACAGACTTCAGAGATGGAAATGAATACAACTGGGTGAAAATAGGCGACCAAGTTTGGATGGCAGAAAACCTCAAATATTTGCCAAGTGTTGTTCGCCCCAGCACAGGTTCAAATACCACAGCATATTATTATGTTTACGGTTATGATGGTACAAATGTAACGGATGCCAAAGCAACAGCCAATTACGCCACCTACGGCGTATTATATAACTGGACTGCCGTCATGAATGGAGCAGCAAGCACAACAGCTAACCCAAGCACTATACAAGGTGTATGCCCCACGGGCTGGCATTTACCAAGTAATGCCGAGTGGACAGAATTAATCGATTATCTTGGCGGACAAAGCGTTGCCTGTGGGAAACTTAAAGAAACCGGAACTACGCATTGGGAAAGCTCAAATGCCGAAGCAACGAACGAAACAGGATTTACAGCCCTTCCGGGTGGCAACCGTAACGTTGATGGATTGTTCGACGATATTGGAAGCTACGGTTACTGGTGGAGTGCTACGGAGTTCGATGTCAGTTTCGCCTGGAGTCGGGACATGTACTCCTATACTAGCTATGTGCACATACTCAACAGTAAAAAGGATTTGGGTTTTTCAGTTCGTTGTGTAAGGGATTAAAATTTATTTGATTCATTTGACTATTTGATTTATTTTTACCCTGAGCTTGTCGAAGGGTGTTTATTTCCCGCGAACCGACCAACGGGAGCTCATGAGCGATAGCGAATAACCGGACGATTTTTATTTTAACTTGAATAATAAATTATGAAAAAACCAACGAAACGCTAACACACGCTAGGGCTCATGGCAGTGATTCTGCAAGGTGTTTTGTTCTTGTTCGCTTGCAAGTGTATAGCGGCTGACAGAACGCTGAATCACGAATTACTGCCACGAAGGCATAGTGCGGGAACGTTGGGTACAATGCGTGAAAGATAGCATAAATGTAGAAAATTAAGAAAATGATATTATCTTTGACATTAATATGTGGAAAGAATTAGAAATATTAAGAAAGAAATATCTTGAATCGGGATTATCTGATGCTATTGATTATGAAAAGTTTTCAATGATATCGATTATATATAATTCAACTAAGATAGAAGGTTGCTCATTAACTGAAAATGATACAAAATTATTATTGGAAAATGATATAACAGCTAAAGGCAAGCCATTAACCGACCATTTAATGGTTAAAGACCATTATTCTGCATTTATGTTTTTAAAAGAGTTTGCAAAAAAGAAACAAAAGATAAGTATTGATTTTATTCAACAAGTAGCTGGCTTAGTAATGAAGAATACAGGCGGTGTTGTAAATACAATGTCGGGTACTTTTGATACATCTTTAGGTGATTTGAGAAAAGCTCAAGTTTATGTTGAAAGAAAATATTTTCCAGATTTTTCTAAAGTTGAGAATTTGTTGTCTAACTTAATAGCCAATGTAAATAACCGAATAGATGTTGTTTCAGGTAATGAAATATTAAAATTATCAGCTGATATTCATTACAATTTAGTCAATATTCATCCATTTGGTGATGGAAACGGACGCACCTCAAGATTAATGATGAATTACATACAGATTTATCATCAAGAACCTTTAATAAAGATATTTACAGAAGATAGAGCGGAATATATTGATGCTTTAAATAATACTGAAAAGTTAGAGGATATATCAATATTTAGAGATTTTATATGTCAACAACAAATAAAATTCTATAAAGCTGAGATTGATAAATTTAAGCGAAAAGATAAAGGATTCTATCTGATGTTTTAAAAGCACAGTGCACAACAGCAAGCAAAAAAATAGCGGGCTGACACGTAAATATGGCGTAGTTTCTCGCTTGTAGGGTTTTTCTGCACCGTGATATGACGCTGTTCACGAATTCCGCTACTTTTCCTGCTTGCTGCACGATAGTGCTAATACAAACGTAAAATCCACGAAAATTCTTAAATTATAGATTTAAAATCACTGTTGTCCGAAATAAATTTCGAGTATTATCCGAAAAGTCTTATTAATACTGAATAAGCAAAGTATTAAAAAAATATGACACTTTGTTTTTTGATTGGTCGCTATTATACAAGTATATAAAACTACCTTGATTATATCTCACAACATTCATTTTTTTCTTTTTTCTACAGCAAAAAAAGAAACAAAAAGTGCCGCCATGCAATACGTAATCTAAAAATATATTCGTTAATGCTGATTTAGCAAAATGCCCATGAAAGTCCTGTAATAAACTATTAAACACAGTGTTAGGCAAGCTGCTAAATCTACGCATTAACTTCATTATTTTTAACGATTACTTAATTGAATGGCTTTTTGGTAAATCCGGAATGTGTTATTTTTAATATTGTGAATTTTTTATCGGACAATACTGATTTTAAATCACTATTGTCCGATAAAACTACAAAATTAATTTCAAGAAATAAAACATGTCTGATATTCAGCGTATTGTAAATATCATTTTTGGTTTTTCAAAAGTAAGTTCCCCTCAAAACAACTCAAATTGCAGTTGATTTTGATAGGTTTTCTGCCAATCTTTTTCTGGATTTTCTAAGAATCTAATAAGATGAATGTAATTGAACAGATGAATCTTGCAGAAACTAACCAGATTTGAAAAAGCCCACGACTTTTTAAGCGTTTTTTGAATCACTGTCATCAGTAAATTTGCAATTAGGGCACAATATATCTGGATTTTGATTGCATTTTCGTTCTCACCTAAAAAGTATTTCAAGGGGAAATTCTGCTTCAATTGTTTGAACAGTAATTCTATCTGCCATCTGAGTTTGTAAATTGCTGATACCAAATCGGCTCGCATTTCAAATAAATTGGTGAGAAATTCGAATTCCCGCTTTAAAATCCTATCGTAGAACCTGATTTTACGAAGTTTTAATTTGCTTTCTATTCCATTATCTTTTACTGCAATTTCTATAACCGTATCCTCAAGCACTCCCGAATGAATATATTCCTCTATAATATTTTCTTCGATAGTTTTATACACTGCATTATCTTTAATCCGGGTAACAAAGCCCGTTCCTGTATCGCAAAATAGCTTGAAAGCCTTGTAATTATTGTATCCCTTGTCGAAAACGTAGATGGTGTTGGGATTGGGTTTTAGCTTTTTGAGCAGAAAATGGTCATTGGTAGTAGCTTCTGTAAACCAAACCATTTTAGGTACCGTTTCGTCAACATTGATTACGGTGTGAACTTTTATGCCTCCTTTTTTCTTCCCATTTTCCGGATTCCGTCCAACGCATTTCAAAATATCCTTGAAAAGACTGATTGTGGTGCTATCGAAAATCTCTATTTGCTTGTGAATCACATCTTTTATTCGGCTGTCCGTGAAAAGATGACTATATTGTACGAGCAAACCATTGTATATTTTGCCAAAAACATCGGCTTCACGCCGTGCATTGGCATCAGCCAACGTGCTTTTCTTGGGAATATGATTAAGCTGAAAATGCTTTGTCTTGCCTGATAATCCTAGCATTGCTCCCGATACTTCTCGTAATGATGCACACTTTGCAAACGAGCAAAACAGCATGCTTATTAGATGGTCTTTAGTGGTGAATTTCTTGATATATCGGTCAGAATTGCTCGTCTTAACAGCATTATTGATGATTTTTGAATCTATTAAAGAAATCAGCTGTCCGAAAACCGATGTTCCGAAAAAATGCGTAGTTTTGTCCATAGTAGAATAGTTTTTAGCGAACCAAATCTACTAAAAAGAGAGAAAGGAAGTTTTAGGCTTCCTTCTCTTTATTTTTTATCGGACAACAGTGAAATATAATATTGGCGAACAATTAAACGAAAGCAACTTTCAAGATTTAACAGCATATATGTATCAGAAAATAAATAATAAACCTTTACATGCGACCATGAGTAAAGCTGGTAAGATTTTAGAAGTGAAAAACTTAGATTCTATAATTGACACATTGGTGGAAGAAAATAAGCATGTACCTAAAGAATCTAAAGAATATGCTAAAAAATGGTTAGTTGAAAGTCATTTTAATCCTAAAAGAATGAATGATAATCTTATATTAGTATATCCAGAATATCCTGTAAGTAATGGGGATACATGGACTATATTTGCTGAATTTGAATCTGGAAATCCATCAAAAATGTCAACAGTTTATGAAATTATTGAAATAACTTCCGATTTTGCTATAATAAAAAGCTCTACAAAGTTTGAACGAATAGATGTCAATACTATTGAAAATTATTTTAGTATGCAAATAAAATTTAATGTTACTGTTACTTCGATAACAGAAATGAAAGTTGATTTACATACAGGTTGGATAATTGATGCTAAAATATATTCAGAGCAAAATGGTGTCATGTATCTAAAGAATAGTTCTAAAGATACAAAAATAGAAAAGTTACCATATTGTGTACTTAAAGAAGTTGCGATAACTAATTAGCACTTAATTAATATTTCATAAACAAGAAAAAAATATAGAATAGTCTACCAGCCGACAACACACGCTAAGGCCTCATGGCGGTAATTTCGAAAGGTGTATTGTTCTTGTTTGCTTGTATAGGTTTCTATCGGCTTTCAGAACGCAACCCACGAACCGAACAACGTGAGTTCATTGAAGATAATTACTGTATTGAAAGACTCGCATAAGCTCCATAGGAGCGGCAGTGTGGTAGTTTGTGAGCTTATGTGTGGAACAATATAGCTCCGTAGGAGCGACATTATAAATTACGTCGAGTTGACGTTAAATACATACACAAAAAAATGTCGCCTCTCTGAGGCTTATTTTTAATTGCATGTATTCCTATACCATACTATCGCCTCTCCGAGGCTCAAATTTAAACAAGGAGTAATTATTGTGCTGTAAAATAGATTATTATGTAAAAATATAATCTGCACATTTCAACATAGAACAATGGAATGACCTCACGGAATGTCTTTATGTTATGAGGCATTTGCAATGCAACAATATTGTGTGAAATAAAATTATTATAATTCATGAAATGATACAAAGTACCCTTCAAATATATCTGTTCCAAATACATCAAACGATACTGTTTTTTACCTACTTTTGTATAATTATTCAACCCTTACATAAATGACAATGAGATTCGTATATCTTTTTTTATTCTTGTGTGTGTGTATACTGCCGCGAACATTTTCGCAAACCGACACACTTATATTAGACGCTTACCGCAGCAATCGAGTGATAATTTATGCAATTTCCAAACAAGATGCTTTGGATTTCTATACAATAACCGATTCTAAAAAAGAGGCTGAGAAATTGCATGCGCTCGCTCGTAATCCTATTGATACCGTGTCGGCTTCTACATTTGCCGATTATGATTTCCCCTTTGGATATTATATAAGCGAACGTATAGTAAATACGTTGTTACAATACGAACTGCATATCTCGGTGCCGTTTGATATTAAAGTTATTAATAATCAACGCGATTTTATAGTGTTGGTGCACGACATACATGGTTCTCCAATTCTTGACGCCGAAGTTAAAATTAATAAAAGAACGATACACCTCGACAAAAAAACAAATACTTATAGAATCCCTACTGCCAATTGTAAAGGTACCTTGTATGTTACTGTAGATGGATATACAAAATTGTACGATGTGAAAAGGAGAAATAATAATTCTGATGTTATGCGTATTTCAAAATCTATTGTAAATGTTGTGTTACGCCCTATTCGTATAGTGCTGTATCGTACACCTATAAAGTATGTGGCTCGTCCGGTACGGAGAATCATTACTTTTCCGTATAGAGCAGTAAAATATCCCTATATAATTACAGATTTACCGGGTAGAATAGAGAGAAATACAATGAGTTTTTATAATAAATCAAAAGATTTTGTTATAAAAACATATTACTACTTTGATATTGAAAAGGCAGAAAAAATAGCGTTAAGCCCACCTTATTACTATGAACGATATGGAAATGTTTATACAAATCATAAATCGGCTCTGCATTTCAATCAACCGAAGTATAAACTCAAAGATTCGTTATTTTGCAAAGCCTTTGTTACAAATAAAAAAGGTAAACCTATCAAATCAGACCTTAAACTATTTATTGTTACCGATGAAAATTATAGAACAAGAGTTATATCCAAACATATAATTTCACCAACACATCCGGGTTCGTATGAGTTTAGAAAAAAATTGCAAGATACCTTGCCGCTTAAAATTGATACCGAATATACTCTTATCTTAAAGCCTAAACGAGGTCGCGAAATAATTGCCAAAAAATCGTTTTATATAGAGGAGTATAAGCTTAAAAATGTTAGGTGGAATGTTTCTTTAGATTCCGACAATGTGTATGCCCCCGATTCTGTTCGCATTCAAATTTCAGGAACCGATGCCAACAAACAGCCTATAATGGGAGGCTCGGTACGGTATTCTGTTGCAGTTGATAAAATAATTGATCACCTTTCTGATATTGAGTTTATTCCCAATACTGTGCTTGCCGATACCATTCAGGTGCAAACAAATGGAAAAGCCGAAATAGTTATTCCTGCTTCAAAGCTTACCCGAACAAATGCTTCTTATGCTATTTCGCTTACTATGGTTGATGTGAATAACGAATTGCATACCGAAAAAAAATATGTTAGCTATTACAATAAACGATCGCATATAGAATATTCCAAACAGAATAATGCATTGCACGTTGTGTATATGGAAAATACAGATACTATTGAAACGCAGGCTGTTGTTACCTATGTAGATGCGAATAACGTTCGTATACAACGCGATACTATAGTGCTTCCCGGTAAGATAGTTCCGTTGCAGTTTGCCGCAAACATTATTGTAAGTACCGGTTCGTTGAGCCGTACAATCGATTGTTCTCTCTTGCCATCGGGAGTGGAGTTTCAAGGAGCATTTGTCAATAAAAATGTTGTGTTGCAGATAGATAATGCACGAAATCTACCCGTGTATTATGAATTATATGTAAACAAGCGAAAAATTCATCGCGATACCTGTACCCAATTGCAGTATAGCAAACGAGCAAATATTCGCAAAAACTATCTTGTGTCTATCCAATATATTTGGGCTGGTAAAGTTGTTTCCGATTTTTATTCCGTTCGCAAAAAAAGAACGGAACTTGATATTGTACAAATCAACAAAAAAAATGTGAGACCGGGCGATTCAGTCGAAATTACTTTGTTAGTCAAAAACTATAAAAATAAACCCGTAAAACATGTGGATGTTGCTTCGTGGGCAATAAGTTCAAAATTTACCGATTACGGAATTCCGCGTGGTATTCAATTCCCCGAAAAAGTGGTTAATCCACAGCAAATTAATAGTTTTAACCTTCAACAAAAACCAAAAATTGCTCAAAGTAAAGCAATGCTGCAAACTGATGTTTTTAAACAGAAACTTACCGGCATTTCTTTTTACGATTTTCGGTATCCTTACCAAAAAATTTATCGGCACGAAATTCCTACACCCGATTCGTCTACACAATTTGCACCGTATGTATTCGTTGATGGGGTGTTGCAGCCAATTTATTTTCTGTATGTAGACGAAACGCCTGTGTATTATAATTTTTGTGGTACCAATACGAATTATTCATTTGATGTTCCCAAAACTAAAACGAATAAGGTAACTATTGAAATTCGCACACACAATAAGACTATAATTCTAAAAAATGTGCAATTTACCAAAGGAAACAAAACAATTCTAAGCATAGATGGAAGCTATTGCAGAGAATGTAAAATTACCGAAATGCCCGAGTATCTCACATATAACGAAGAACGTATTTTGCAACGTACCGTTGGAAGGATTTCGCCTCGATATAATGGGTTTACCGTGGTACAAACAGATAACGCATTGTATAGGACTTCAGATTCAAAAAGTTTTTTTATTGGACCTGTGAATGATGGAGTTATTACTGTGCAAGATTTTACCAATAAAGTAAACGTAAGCCTTCCATTTATGCCGCGCGACGATGTGCGTGCTCATACAAATTATGCATATATTATTAAATCTGATTTTTGGTTCCCGTATTTTGAATACACCAAAGAAAAAAACAAAAAACATATAGTACTAAAAAAAGATGCGTATTTACAGCCTATAACACCCTATGCGTTTAAAATTACCCGTCAAGATGTCCTTCACGATTGGATAAATAGGTATGAGCAATCTTTGTATACAACATATAATTCTAATACAAATTATTATAAAAATCCGTATAAACTTACCTTGCTTACCGAAAAGTATAATGCACATGCCAATAATCCTAAAATATTTAGAATAATAGTTGTAAACCTTGCCGATAGCAGTATTGTAATTGATAAAGGCTATGCGAATACGTTTAATCTCCCCAAAACAGGTAAGCATGTTGTAATGCTTGTATTTATAGATAAAACGTATTGGGTTTCGCCTCAATTTTTGGTGCAAGAAAATGGCATTACTTATATGCAAATACCCGATAGTTTGGCAGTGACCAAAGATTTTGATATGCTTACAAATACACAATTGTATCATTCATACTCAACGAATTCATCAACAGCTTTGCTTCCTATAGATTTATCAAAAGTAACCGGCACAACCAAAAAATATTATCAGTCCGAAAAGCTTATTCCAACCGATAATTCGTTGATAACACACGATAGTAGAAAAGCTATTAAAATTACCGGAAAAATTACTGATGAAAAAGGAGAACCACTTATTGCAGCTTCTATAGCCGAAGAAGGTACTACCAACGGCACATATTCCGATATAGATGGATTATGGGAATTGTGGGTACATGATACTCAGGCAGTATTAGAATGTTCCTATGTTGGATTTAGAACTGAAACAATCAAGGTAGGGAAAGAAACAAATTTTTCGGTTAGTTTAAAACAAGATGCGGTTCAATTGCAGGCTATAGTGCGAGTTGGATATGCCGCAGCAAAATACGAAGATGTAACGGGTGGTATTTCAATGGTAAGAGGGGAAGAACTTGTTTTTTCTGCAACAATGCCTGTTAATCAAGCTTTACAAGGAAAAGCCGCCGGAGTTCAAATTCGGTCAAATTCCGGAACTCCGGGGGCGGGTATGGATGTAGTTGTGCGAGGAATGGGAACTGCCGGAGATGCCAGTCCGCTCTATGTAGTAGATGGTGTGCCGGTTGGTACCGATTGGAAAGGCGACCCAAATACAATTGAAAGTATAAGTATTTTAAAAGATGCTCCATCGGTTGCTATGTATGGTTCGCGTGGGGCAAGTGGGGTTGTACTTATTACTACCAAAGGGGGCAATTCAGTTTCTGCTAGTTCGTTTTCGTGGAAAGATGCCGCTAAACATCCCGATGTATATGCGTCGAACCAAATACGCGAAACATTCCGCGACTATGCTTACTGGCAGCCTACTTTACGAACCGATAAATATGGTATGGTGAAGTTTACTGCTAAAATGCCCGATGATATAAATACTTGGAATACATTTGTGGTAGCTCATAGTGCAAAACGACAAAGTGGCGATTATCAATCGCAAATTATTACCGATAAACCGCTTATTGCAGAACTGTCTGTTCCCGACTTTTTAATAGAAGGCGATACGTCTATTATTCGTGGTAATACCAAAAATTATGGTGGCAGTGCGGTGTCGGTTACCAATACATTTATACATAACGGTAAGCAGTTGAGTATAAGTGATACTGTAGTTCAAACTATTATTACAAACGAACAAACTATTGTTGCTCCCCACTTAGATACATGTAAGGTGCAATTTACTACAGCTACCAATTTTGGGTATAGCGATACCGAAATTCGTAAGATTCCCGTATTTCCACAAGGTACCAAAGAAACAGTGGGAATGTTTGCATATACACTCCGCGATACGGTGCTGTGGATAAAACCCGATACCGTAGTTGGAAATATAAAACTGCATGTGGCTGCTTCTACTCTTGATATTTACGAAAAAGAATTGATGCGATTGCAACAGTATCCGCATGCGTGTAACGAGCAAAAAGCTTCGAAACTGATGGCTTATTTGTTATGGGAAAAAATTTGTAAAAATTCAAATCAACCGTTTACCGGGAGAGCACAAGTTATGTCGTTAATTAAACAACTCGACGATAATAATTATGAACATTCAGGTTGGGCATGGTGGGGTAAATCCGAGCCGGTATTGTGGGTTACTCTGCATGTAATCAAATCGTTGCAATTGGCAAAAGATATGGGCTACGAGGTAAAATCGTCGCTTCATACTCCGCTCACACTTTACAAATTAGATTTGAAGAAATACTCGGTGTGGCAATCGTTAGAAATGCTGGAAATATTATATTCGGTAAGTAAGCATATTGACAAAGAATATTTGCATACGCTTGATACCTTAAAGCATATTGATGATTATTCAAAATTGCGTATCATACGATTGAAACAACTCTATGGTATGCCTTACAGCATAGATTCTGTAATTGCTAAGGCCCATGTATCATACACCGGTGGTTCATATTGGGGCGACGAACGCTATCGGTATTCTACAGGCAATATTATACCTCAAACACTGTGTGCATATAAGATACTGCAAGCCGATACTACCCATACATTCGATTTGCAATCGGTATTCTTTTATTTTGCCATGGAACGCAACAAAACGGGGTATTGGATGAATACCTTGGAGTCGGCTCAAATACTTAGCACTTTGGTGCCGTTGGCTATTATGCATGCACAACCGGTAAAACCTGCAAAACTCGTAATTCCTCACATTTCTACCCAAACCATTACTGCATTTCCCTATAGTACCGAATTTCCTGCAATTGATAGTTTTAAACTTGAGCTATCGTGCAATCGTCCGGTATACATTACCAGTTCTACCTCGTATTGGAATCCAAAGCCAAACGTAAAATCGGATTATTTTGATGTTACTTCTGCTTTTAAACGCAACAAAGAGCAGGTGCAGACACTTACTCAAGGCGAACAAGTAGAGTTGCATGTAACTATTCGTGCCAAAAAAGATGCAGAATATGTGATGGTTGAAATTCCAATTCCGGCAGGTTGCACGTACGAATCTAAACAAAAGCAGTATTCCGAAGTTCATCGCGAACACTTCAACAACAAAGTGTATGTGTATGTACAGCGAATGCCCAAAGGAACTCATACGTATACGGTGAAATTGTCGAGTACTCATGCGGGTACATACACACTCAATCCTGCTCGTGTAGAATTGATGTATTATCCAATATTTAATGGACATAATGCATGTAAAAAAGTTGTAGTGAAATAATATGATATCATCTTGCAATCTTATCAATATTGAACTTAAAGAATTTCAACAGTCAGACTTTGATAGGTTGATACAGTGGGTGCATACCGAAGAAGAAATGGTGCAATGGAGTGGACCTTTGTTTCGGTTTCCTATTACGCATCAACAGCTTGAAGATTATATACATGCAGAGCATCGGTTAGTTTTTTCGGTTGCTGATATTCATACCTCTCAAATAATTGGTCATGCAGAAATAAATGCAATAGATACAGTACAAAAAAGTGCACGAATTTGTCGAGTTTTGGTAGGAGATGAGCATCATAGAAACAAAGGATATGGTACTCAAATTATACAAGAACTGGTGCGGTATGCATTTGAAACAGTGCATCTCAATACATTAGATTTAGCTGTTTATGACTTTAATGTACATGCAATTGCTTGTTATAAAAAATGCGGATTTGAAATAATTAGTTATTCTAAAAATAATTGTAAAGTAGGAGAGTCGTATTGGTCAACGTATACTATGAGAATGCAAAAGCAACGATAAAAAACCTTGCACTATGAATATACACATTGTAATCATTATCAGTATTGGTATTATCGTAGCAATATATCAATTGCATTCAAGAAATCCAATGATAGGTGAGCGTGTACGAGCTTTGTTTCAACAACATATCCTTGCAAAATATGTGCTTTTATACAATGCCATTCAAATACTATTAGTTGTAATATATCAAAACCTTTCGAGTGCCGATGCTTTCGTATTTACCGCAGTGTTTCCTTTGTTTTGGATAGTTTGCATAGTGCTTCTCGTTCGATATATTGTTCGGAACATGTTACGCTATAGGCAACAGGGAATTTCAACAATAGAATTACTGCAACTGTGTTTACTTACACCAATTCCTTTTTTGTGGATTGTGCGGAGTGTGGGTGGTTAATGAAAATGAAAGAAAGTGATGGTAGATGTAAATTTGGCTGAAAGCCATTCCTAATATAGCCCAATGGCATCGCCTTGGGAATATTTACAACACCAATCCATTTCGCCCTGTAAAGGGCAGCATATATTGTGGATTTATAAAAAAAAACAACTGTATATTGCCTTTTCAAGGCGTTTGTAATGCATGGGATATTCCCTCATACAAAAAAACTCGTGCTTTAATCATACACTTAAAAATATTAAAAAACACTTGGTTTTTTGTAACGAATTCGTTACATTTGTCGAATGAGAGAAATTGATATTACAGAAAATTGTTTAGAATATATTGATGGACAAGGTCAACGAGTTTCTTATAAATTTTTTCAGTTAATTGAGATAATAGAAGAAATTAAAATTGTTCATACGAATTTTGTCAAAAAGCTAACAAATTCGAGGTTCTATGAGTTGAGAATAAAAGCTGGAAATGAATATCGAGTTATAATTTTTGCAATTAATCATTTAAATTTCTCTGAATGTACTAAAGCAGTTTGTTTGAATGGTTTTTTAAAGAAATCAAATAATGATTACGTAAAAGCTATTAAAGAGGCTGAAAAGATTTTAGAAGAATACTTAAAAACGAAGGAATTATGAAAACAATGAAAGCACAGGATTTATTGAAAGAACGATATGGTGAAAAAGGTTCTGAACGTCGAGATAAATTTCGAGAAGAAGCATATTCCTATTATTTTGGAGAGATAATTAAAAATAGGAGAAAAGAATTACATATAAGTCAAGAGAAATTGGCAGAAATAGTTGGAAAACAACGACCTTATATTTCAAGAATTGAAAATGGAGAGGATGTCAAAATTTCTAATCTATTACTCGTTGCAAATGCATTAAATTTATCGATGCAATTAACACCAAGATAACTTGAAATAAAGCACAGGCATGGAATATTTACCTAAGGCGTTGCTATTGGGCTGGATTATATTGCTACCTTGTGGCGTTTTAGTATACTATAATTTTTCAGCAGTTAAAAAATAGAAAAATTTCTTACCGTAATGACATTGTTCGCTCGAAAGCAAGGGTAGGAATGCAGAACGTCTGATTTTTATCTAAAACAATAATTTAATTAAAAATACGTATAAGACCGTCGTTTTGAATGAGTTTTAATACGTCTAGTATGAAAAAAATATTTGCTTTTTTATTGTTTGGATGTTTGTATGCCTCATCTTTTGGTCAAGTTTTTACAAAGGATACCATTGCTCCCAATACAAAATATTCTATTGGGTTTTATCCTTCTTTATATTATTATGATTGGAAAGTTGAAAATGAAGAATTCGAATTTGCTCGTTTCTTTTCTTTAGGTTTTCGGCCGGCATTTACGTATAAAATTACTCATAATATTTTCATGAGTACAATAATGCATTATGAATTTAATGCAAGTAATTTTTATACAAAAGATAGTTTTATTGAAATAGGAATAGCTGCACGATACGTATTGCCTTATACAATAAATGTGAGAGCACTTAAAAAACTTCATTTTTATTTTGAAGCCCAGTATCATAGAACAAATTATCGTTTACTTCCCTATACTGTAAAAATATTTGAATTCAATGATATTGTAATAAAAGAAGATTTTATAATAAGCGATGGTCTACAGTATAATAAATTAGTAATTCCATTAGGTATTACTGTCCCTTTTACCAAAAGACTATATTTAGATATCAATTGGCAATATTGGCATTTTATTTCAGGCAAATCATTTAATGGTTTTATGGGAGGAGTATATTATAATTTCTAATCTTGATTTAAAAAAATGTATGAAAAATGTTTTATTATTTCTTTTAGTTTTTACCAGTTGTACTGTAAAAGCTCAATTTCTTACAAAAGACTCTTTGCAAGAAAATTTTAAAATTGGTTTTTACCCAGTTCTTTTATATTATGAGGAAAAAGTTGATGATCCGAATATGAAATTTGCACGAATTTTTTCTTGTGAATGCCGTCCATATATTTCTTATAGAATAATTCAAAACCTTTATGTAGGAGGAGCATTCAGTTATGAGTTTTATAAAAGTAATTTTTATACAAAAGATAAATTAATTGAATTAGGTGTTTTTTCTCGCTATTATGTGCCTTTCATAATAAATAAAAGATTTTTTAAGAATTTTCGGGTATATGGTGAATTTGCATATAATAAAACAAATTACAAGGTAGTGCCGTATGTCGCAAATGTTGTAGAGTTTAAAAATATTACAATTGAAGAAGACTATATAATTTATAATTCATTGAATCAAAACAAAATTACAATACCCATAGGAATTGAATTTCCGATTACTAAAAAACTAAAACTTGATTTTAATTGGCAATATTCTAAATATATTCAAGGCACACATATTACAGGTTTTATGAGTGGTGTTAGTTATAATTTTTAAATTATATCATGCAAAACAAAAATGGATTTTCTCAATCTATTATAGGTCTTAACTATCGATTCCATGAACGATAAAGAGAGCTTTTAATTATGAAGCTTATAGTTTTTCAATTACCTTGCTTAATGCCACATACAAATTTGCAATTGCTCCTTGTATATCCCAATGTTCCTTATTTCTATCGCCTACGGTATTAGAAATTGCACGAATATGAATGCACGGAATATGTTCTTGCAATGCCACATAGTGTACTGCCGCACCTTCCATACTTTCTATGTGGGGATTGTATGTTCGAATAAGTTCTGAGAGCTGGAGCGGTGTGCTTGTTATGGTATTAACGGTAACGCCATGAACCTGTGGTAAAAACGGCACGGCGTGGCTCATAAGTACGAGTCGTCCTTGTGTAAACGGATACAAATCGGCGTCAGCAAAATTCATGTCGAATAGTGTGCGAAATCCTTGTTGCTCATAAACACCTACATCGGCAAAACAATCGGAAACAACCTGTACCACCGTGCCTATAGGCGTGTTGGTAAATGTTCCGCAAATACCTGCATGTACTATAAGCTCGGGTTTGTGTTGGATGCAATATTTGGTAAGCGAATACAGTGTTGCATAACTACCCACACCCGACACCAATACCGAAATTGTATGTGTAGAATGTGTTGGAATGGAAAAATTCCGAGCTTCAACTTCCGATGCAAATACTACAAGTATGTTCATGTTTGTGAGAATTATGAGTGTAAAAGTACATAATTTTATTGTTGAGTGTACATAGTATGTAGATTCTGCTCTTTTTACTTGGTATAGTAAAACAAGTTTTTCTCTAAAAATGAACGAAATACATGTAGTAATTCTATTTTTATTATAATATTTTCCGATTCAAATCTGGTTTCATTATAATAATTTCCAATTTGAATTTGATTTTTACCCCTTTTTTTCGAAAAAAACATATTGTTTTTCACCTCTACTACAAAGAACACAGACGTGTTCTGCCATGGCGAAGTTACACAACGTATTTCTCTGTGGCTCTCTGTGTGCTTTGTGGTAAAAGTATTTCTGTCAACTGTACATGTTGCTATAGAAAATTAGGATACCCTCTCGAAATTGGATATTCTCAACACCTTAGAAATATTCGTTTATCTTATTTTTAAATTATTTTCCAAATATTGCAATGCATTACACATTTCTCTGTCAAATACAAAAAATTTTGGTTTTATTAAAAAAACTACCTTATTTTTGCCAAACCCTCACATGTAATATATGTGTTGGAATGGTTCGTAAGGACAAAACAATGTACTATGGAAATTTACAACAACGGATTATCAGTCCAACATCAGAGTAACTATCAACGAGTAGAGCAATACAACGATGAGGTAACTCAAAAATTAGCCGACTTGTATAAACAAACACTTGTTTTATTAGGAGAAGATGCCGAACGAGAAGGTTTACTTAAAACTCCTGAACGTGTTGCGAAAGCTATGCAATTTTTAACTCAGGGGTACAATACCGACCCCAAAGAAATTTTAAAATCTGCCATGTTCAAAGAGGAATACCGTCAAATGGTATTGGTGAAAGATATTGAAATTTACAGTATGTGCGAGCATCATATGTTGCCGTTTATAGGAAAGGCTCACGTGGCTTATATTCCCGATGGATATATAACAGGACTTAGTAAAATTGCTCGCGTGGTTGAGGTGTATGCCCGCCGCTTGCAAGTGCAAGAACGACTTACTGTACAAATTCGCGATTGTATTCAAGAAACACTTAATCCACTTGGAGTTGCGGTAATTATTGAAGCTCATCATTTGTGTATGCAAATGAGAGGCGTGCAAAAACAAAATTCTGCTACTACCACTTCTGCATTTACCGGTGCTTTTACCAAAAAGGAAACGCGCGAGGAGTTTGTGCATTTGGTTGGAACACAATTACATTAAATGAGTTTGTAAAGTTTATAAAGTTTGAAAGATTATAAGGAGTAGAATAAAATATTTAATTATTAAACAACAACAATATGAAAGCATATGTATTTCCCGGTCAAGGGGCACAATTTGTAGGAATGGGTAAAGATTTATATGATACCTATCCGGTAGCAAAAGAAATGTTTGAAAAAGCAAACGAAATTTTGGGATTTCGTATTACTGACATTATGTTTGCAGGTACCGACGAAGACTTAAAACAAACAAAAGTAACCCAACCGGCTATATTTTTACATTCAGTAATTTTGGCAAAAGTATTAGGCGACAAATTTCAACCAAACGCTGTTGCCGGTCATTCACTTGGCGAATTTTCGGCATTGGTTGCTGCAGGTGCATTGTCGTTCGAAGATGGATTGGTATTGGTGTCGAAACGTGCACTGGCTATGCAAAAAGCATGTGAGCAAAATCCATCCACTATGGCTGCAATCTTAAATTTGGACGATGCTGTTGTTGAGGAAGTTTGTGCGTCGATAGACGATGTGGTGGTAGCCGCTAACTACAACTGTCCTGGACAATTAGTAATATCGGGAACCAATGCTGCTATTGATAAAGCATGTGAATTATTGCTTGCAAAAGGGGCAAAACGTGCGTTGAAATTACCGGTAGGTGGAGCATTCCACTCACCACTTATGGAACCGGCACGAGTAGAATTAGAAGCTGCAATAGCTGCTACTAATATACAATCGCCAATTTGTCCTATATATCAAAACGTGAACGCATTGCCACAAACCGATGCTGCGGTAATCAAACAAAATTTAATTTTGCAACTTACTGCTCCGGTACGTTGGACTCAAACAGTACAAAACATGCTTGCCGATGGTGTAGATTCTTTTGTAGAAGTTGGTCCGGGTAAAGTATTACAAGGTTTGGTAAAAAAAGTGAATAAAGATGTTGAGGCTGTGAGCTGTGAGTTGTAAGTTGGAAAGTTTATAAAGTTCGTAAAGTTTATAAGGTTTATAACGTATAGGTTATTGGATATGAATAGATAGTAGGTATGAAGTTTAATCGTTTTGAGGAAATAGTTGCTTGGCAAAAAGCAAAATCTTTGACAATAAATTTGTATGCTATTTTTGACAATTCAAGAGATTTTTCATTTAAAGATCAAATTCAAAAAGCCTCGGTGTCTATTATGAATAATATAGCAGAAGGATTTGAGCGAAAAACAAATAATGAGTTTAAATATTTTTTGTATGTTGCAAAAGGCTCTTGTGGAGAAGTTAGATCTATGCTTCATTTGTCATTTGAGTTACATAAAATAGATGAAGTATCATATATTGAAAATACTAAAATGACTGAAGAAATCTCAAAAATGCTCTCCGGACTTATCAAAACTTTATAAACTTTGTAACTTGTAACTTGTAACTTGTAACTTGTAACTTGTAACTTTGTAACTCATATCCAATGAAAGCTATTATCCAAAGAGTTTCTCAAGCATCTGTAACAATACATGGTGCAGTAAAATCAAACATTGGAATTGGTTTTTTAGTATTGTTGGGCATTGAGCATAATGATACTATAGAAGACATGCAATGGCTTGTTCAAAAAATTGCAAATATTCGAATATTCAACGATGAACAGGGGCTTATGAATTTAGATATTCATGCTGTTCATGGCGACATCATTGTTGTTAGTCAGTTTACTTTACATGCAAGCACCAAAAAAGGCAATCGACCTTCGTTTATTAAAGCTGCTCGACCAGATATTGCGGTACCATTGTACGAAGCATTTGTTGCACAATTGCAACAAAGTATTCAAGGAACTGTGTTGACAGGTGAATTTGGAGCCGATATGAAAGTAAATTTGTGTAACGATGGACCGGTAACTATAATCATTGATACTAAACAAAAAGAATAATGGAATTACAACAAGCTCAACAATTAGTTGACGATTGGATAAAAAGTCATGGTGTTCGGTATTTTAACGAACTTACGAATATGGCAATTTTAACCGAAGAAGTAGGAGAATTAGCTCGGGTTATAAGTCGCACGTATGGAGAGCAATCTTTTAAACAAGGCGAACAAGCAAATATAGCCGACGAAATTGCCGATGTTTTATGGGTTTTGTTGTGTATTGCCAATCAAACCGGTGTTGATGTAACCGAAGCTTTTAACAAAAATATTGAGAAGAAAACGCAACGCGATTCAATGCGACATATTTCGAATAATAAATTGAGGTAAAATTATTACCGCATTATTTTACAAATTTAAATGTCATTGAACCATTTGAGTTCCATACTCTTAGGATATATACTCCCGGCGTAAGAGATTCTGTCGAAATTTCTGTATTATATTGAGCCTGATTATGAAACAATTCGCGACCGTTAATATCGCAAAGTGAAATGTGTATATGTTCACCAGCCATAGGTTCTATAGCAATAGAATTGTTTGCTTGCGTATATAGTACAGCAATTGTGTGTTCCGAAATATCTTCGATAGTAACATAACTATGTTCCCAATTTTTAATGATTTCGCGTGCCAATGTACCCGAAGGCGTTAGTGAGTTTGCCGACCAATTGCCTAAGGTAGATGCGTTGTATTTAAGTGCCGACGCACCCTCGGATTTATCGTTTAAAGCCCAATTACAATGTGTGAGTTTATTTGAACGCATAAATTCTACCCAAGCATTAGTTTCGGTATATGCTACATCGCCGCTACCATCGGCCAATACTGTGCCCCATTCGCTTACAATTATTGGAATACCTTTGGTAATGGCTTGTAATGTTCTATCGCGCAACCACTGTGTGTGAGTGCCTGCATAAAAGTGCATAGAATAGGCAATGTTGTCGTATGAAGTTATTGGATTGTCAGCAACCGTATCTATTCGCTGGCACCAATTTGGAGAGCCTACAATTATTATATTATCGGGGTCTATATCGCGAATAACACGAATCACTGAATCGGCATATGGTTTTACAACATTGTTCCACGAAACTTTAAGTGGTTCGTTATAAATTTCATACAACACATTAGGGTAATCGCCATATGTTTCAGCCATTTCTTTAAAAAATGCTTGCGATTGCGACAGATAATCTTCGGCATGATGTGAATGCCAATCAATGATAACATATATACCTTCGGCAATTGCCGCATCTACTATTGTTTTTACACGTGTTTTGTTTGCCGGATACGTTAGGTATCCACCATTATCATCTACACCCATTGCTGCTCGCACTATGGTTGCTCCCCAGTCGTTTTTAACCCACGATACAACTTCTTTTTTGTAATATTTTTCGCCACCCCATCCGGTATTACTCCAAAAAAAGCTAGGTCCTGCAAAACTAACAGTATCCCCCGATTCATTTATGATTTTACTCCCCGAAATAGCCAATTGACCATGAATATCAACAGGATTTTGCGATAATCCTATATTCCAAAAACCAATTAAGCTTATAATTCCAAATAAAATTTTTACACGCATAATTTGTAATTTTGTTATGCTACAAACCTAAAGGTTTTTTTTAAAGATTTTTAAAAAAAGAGTTTAAAATCAGTAAATGTGCATTTTACTTGGTTTGAATGGTTGATTTTTGATGGTAAAATGAAGAATGAATACAAAAAAGTAAAATAATGGGGTGTAACCAATGTGCTTGAAATCTGCAGATAAAAAAGTATCCATTTAATTGTAAAAACACAGATAAAAAACTTGAAAAATATTTGTGAGTTAAAAAAAATGATGTAGTTTTGCAGTCCGAAATTTATAAAAGTAAAAGAAAGAAAAAATTACACATATGTATTTAACAGCAGAAAAGAAAAGTGAGATTTTTAAAAAATTTGGAAAATCTGAAGCAAATACCGGTTCTACCGAAGGTCAAATAGCGTTATTTACCTACAGAATCAACAACTTAACCGAAAAGCTTAAAACGAATAAGAAAGACAAAGTTACTCAACGTTCGTTATTAAAAATGGTTGGTAAACGTCGTCAATTATTAAATTATCTGAAAGATAAAAATATTGAAGGTTATCGTGTTCTTATAAAAGAATTAGAAATTCGTAAATAATAATCAAAAGATATTAGTATATTTGGAAAGGCAATTTTTATATTGCCTTTCTTTATTTTATATATATGCTAAATCAAAACAACAAATACAAATAAAAATAGAACAATATGTTGCAAGTAGTAAAAAAAACAATCGAATTAGGTGACGGAAGAATTATAGAAATAGAAACCGGTAAATTGGCAAAACAAGCAGATGGTTCCATAATGCTTAAAATGGGAAATACTATGCTTTTAGCTACCGTATGTGCGGCAGCCGATGCTAAACCGGGAACTGATTTTATGCCATTAACAGTAGAATACAAAGAAAAATATGGAGCAGCAGGTCGTTTCCCCGGCGGATTTACCCGTCGCGAAGGTCGTGCTTCTGATTATGAAATATTAGTATCTCGTTTAATTGACCGTGCATTACGTCCTTTGTTTCCCGATGATTATCATGCCGAAGTGTTTGTAAATGTAATGTTAATGTCTGCCGATACGGTAGATATGCCAGATGCGTTGGCAGGGTTAGCTGCTTCAGCTGCTTTAGCAGTTTCTGATATACCGTTTAATGGTCCAATTTCAGAAGTTCGTGTGGCTCGCGTTGATGGTAAATTTATAGTAAATCCTACATTTCAGCAATTGGAATGTGCCGATATGGACATTATGGTAGCTGCTACTATCGACAACATTATGATGGTAGAAGGTGAAATGAAAGAAGTATCGGAAGCCGAAATGCTTGAAGCAATAAAAGTTGCTCACGAAGCAATAAAAGTACAATGTAAAGCACAAATGGAACTAACCGAAATGGTTGGTAAAACTAAAAAACGTGAATATTGCCACGAAGAACATGATGAAGATTTAAAACAAGATATTTGGGCAAAAACATATGATAAAGTATATGCTGTAGCTACTTCGTGTAATGCTGATAAACATGCTCGTTCAGAAGCATTTCATGCAATAAAAGATGAGTATATTGCTTCGTTATCAGAAGAAGATGCGGCTGCTAAAGCTTTTTTAATAGGTCAATATTATCATGCTGTTGAAAAAGAAGCAATGCGTCGTGCTATTCTCGATGAAGGTAAACGTTTAGATGGTCGTAAAACTACAGAAATTCGACCAATCTGGTCAGAAATTGATTATTTACCAATGGCTCATGGTTCTGCTGTTTTTACTCGTGGCGAAACTCAATCGATAACTACCGTTACATTGGGTATGAAAAACGATGAAAAATTAGTAGATGAAGTATTGTATAGAGGTAAAGAAAGATTCTTATTACATTATAATTTTCCTCCGTTTTCAACCGGCGAAGCTAAAGCCGCTCGTGGCGTAGGTCGTCGCGAAATTGGTCATGGAAATTTGGCTTTTAGAGCGCTTAAAGCTGTAATTCCATCTGATTATCCATATGTAATTCGTATAGTTTCTGATATTTTAGAATCTAATGGGTCATCGTCTATGGCTACTGTTTGTGCAGGAACATTGGCTCTTATGGATGCAGGTGTTAAAATTACAAAACCGGTGTCGGGTATTGCTATGGGATTAATTTCTGAACAAAAAGGAACTAAATTTTCTGTGCTTTCAGATATTCTTGGCGACGAGGATCATTTAGGTGATATGGATTTCAAAGTTACAGGTACTAAAGATGGTATTACTGCAACACAAATGGATATTAAAGTTGATGGATTGTCATACGAAATTCTCGAAAAGGCTTTGAATCAAGCAAAAGAAGGTCGTATGCATATTTTAGGTAAAATTACCGAAACTATTGCTGAACCTCGTGCTGATTTAAAACCTCATTCTCCTCGAATTGAACGTTTGATTATAGATAAAGAATATATTGGAGCAATTATAGGTTCAGGTGGTAAAAATATTCAAGAATTACAAGCTCGTACCAATACTGTTATTTCTATTGAGGAAATTAACGGTAAAGGTGAAGTTGAGATTTGTGGTACTGATGCTCAAGGTATGAATGATGCTAAAGCATATATTTTAGGTATTGCTCAAGAACCTGAAGTGGGTACTGTGTATTCTGCTAAAGTTAAGACTATTGTTGAATTTGGTGCATTTATGGAATTCTTACCACAAAAAGATGGGTTATTACATGTTTCTGAAATTGATTGGAAACGTATAGAAAAAGTAACCGATGTTCTTAAAGAGGGCGATGTTTTTGAGGTTAAACTTATAGGTGTTGATAAGGGTAAGTTTAAATTGTCTAGAAAAGCATTATTACCAAAACCATAATGTGGTGAAATAAATTACGTTCAGCGGATTATATAATATTATAAAAGAGGCTTTCAAACATTGTTGAAAGCCTCTTTTATTTAGTTAATAATCTTTTGTAATAGTACTTCAATTTCGACACCACGAGTTAGTGTCATCATATGTGATCCGTTTTCTATAGTATAGTGTGCGTATACATTGCGAATTGGTAAGGTATGGTCGTTATTGCCATGAATATGTATAATCGATAGGGTGTCGCAACTATCCTTATCCCACGAGGTTATCATTCCTATAGTACGTTTAATGTATATTGGATCTTTTTCTCGTAACATTGTTTTAAATGTAGTTTTACATACATTTCGGTCGGGTTCTACAATTGGTTGTATTACAAGAGCTCCCCAGTATAGCAGGTGCTTAGGAAATATTTTATATAGAGGGAAATATTTTTGAAATCTATAGCGAAAAGGTAATTCGTTTCTACATGCTGCACTCGATATTACTATAGTTTTATTGGGGTGTAATATCGGAGAAAGTTCACTACATATCATTCCGCCCATCGAAACTCCTATAAGAATCAATGGTTTGCTTGTGTCTATTTGCGAAATTAAAGAATATGCATAATCCCGGAGCGATATTCCTTGTGGTGGTATTTCATATGTAATATGAACTACGGAATATGATGAGTCGAATTGAATTGAATCAAAAATTCTATAATCGGAACCTTGTCCCGGGAATAAATATATAGTTGGTTTTTGTGCAAATGTTACTGAAGCTGCAAGACAAACAAATAGGGTAATACATATTTGTAATCTTCGCATAGGTAAGTTATATCATATTTAACATTCGAACGGTAGCTTTAATTGCAGCTGCTGTTTGGTCGCAATCTAATCCGCGTGTTTTAAATGTACCTGTTTCTGTTTCCCACGTAATAATAGTTTCTACCAACGCATCGGTTTTTCCGCCCGGAGGTATTGTAACTAAATAGTCGGTAAGTTTAGGTAAATTTATTTGTAAATGAGAATAAATTTTGAGCAGAGCATTCATTACAGCATCATACTGACCATCGCCGGTACTTGTATCTTCGAATACTTCACCATTAACATTGAGTTTAATAGTTGCTACCGGTTTCAATCCTTTAGCATTACATACATAGTAGTTTTCTATAAAAACTTTTTCTTCAATTTGAGTAGTTCCAAGAACTTCACGAACTATATATGGTAAATCTTCGGTTGTAATTGTTTCTTTTTTGTCACCCAATTCTACTACTTTTTGGGTTACCAATTTCATAATTTCAGGCTCTAATTCTAAGCCTAATTCTTCTAAATTTTTCTCAATATTAGCCTTGCCCGATGTTTTACCCAACGCATATTTGCGAACCCGTCCAAATCGTTCGGGCATAAGGTCGGTGCAATACAAATTGCCTTTTTTGTCGCCATCGGCATGTACACCTGCAGTTTGAGTAAACACATTTTCACCAATTATAGGCATATTGTATGCAACACGAATTCCCGAAATAGATTCAACTAATTTACTGATTTTGTTAAGTTGTATTTCCTGTACAGTTGTTTTAAAATCGGTATGGTCGTGAATACAAATTACTATACTAGATAGCACTGTATTTCCGGTGCGTTCGCCTAATCCATTTATTGAGGTGTGAACTCCTTGAAATCCGGCATTTACTGCAGCCAATGAATTTGCAACAGCCAAATCATAATCGTTGTGTGCATGAAAATCAAAATGCAAATTAGGATACATGTTACGAATTGTTCTGCAAAATGTATATGTCTCTTTGGGATTTAAAATACCTAAAGTGTCAGGTAACATAAATCGTTTGATTGAAGTTTTGCTCAATTCGTTTATTAAATCATACACATATTCTGGTGAATTTCGCATGCCGTTTGACCAATCTTCGAGGTACACATTTACGGAAATGCCAAGTAAATCAGCGTATGCAATATTTTCTTTAATTTCGGCTATATGGTCTTCGGGGCTTTTTCGAAGCTGTCCGGTAAGTTGTTTGAGTGAGCCTTTGCACAAAAGGTTTATGCAAACACCTCCGGCTTTGTGAACCCAATTTATTGATTCATGATTATCAATAAAACCAAGAACTTCTATTTGATGTAAAAAATTATTTTTTCGTGCCCATTCCATAATGCGTTGAACCGAATCGAATTCTCCTTTTGATACCCGAGCCGACGCAATTTCTATTCTATTAACCTTTACTTCGGTTAATAATTGCTTAGCTATACTAAATTTTTCTTTTTCGGTAAATGATACTCCGTTGGTTTGTTCACCATCTCGAAGCGTCGTATCCATAATTTCTATATACATATCCCTTATCCCTACTTTATTCTATTTTGATTAGATATATCAATACAATAAAACCTTACCAAATTTTTGTGTAAACTTACGATTTTTTTGGTTTGTAAAAATCTATGAAGGTTTTTTTTGGTAATGATATAACGCATTGTTGTATTTTTCAAATGTTCTTTTGTTACATTTGAGAAGGATTTAACCCTTTTGTGTGATTTTGTGCTTGCAATACTGAAATTACTTGAGGAATTTTTGGCGAATAGTCGAAGAAAGAATGTAAAAAAGTAGGAATTGCTTCCATTGCTAGCGAATTTGCAGAATTAAGCAACACAACAATTCCTATTTGTTTCTCGGGACAAAATGCTATTTCGGCACGATACCCTTCAACAAATCCTCCATGATACATAACTTTACTATTATGCATGGTAAAAATTCTCCAGCCTAAACTGTATTCTTTAGAATCAACTCCTTTCCAAAGTCCGCCTGCGTATTTATATTTACTGCGAATAGGTATGCGAGCAGTTTGAATGTCTTGTAATACAGTAGAATCAACAACTTCGGGGGCATATCCCAATAGTGCTTGTAGCCATTTGCTCATATCGGTTATGCTCGCGTTTATACCTGCAGCCGGTTTAGTTTCATAATATCTGTCGTTTAATTGAACAGTACGAACATGTTTTTTCCATCCTTTGTGCGGATAGGCATAATTATGTGATTGGGTAAAGCCTTGGTATGTTACCGAAGCATCTATCATTCCTAGGGGATTAAAAATATTTTCTTTAAGCAAGGTTTCGTATGTTTTGCCCGTTTGCTTATGCATTATTGTGTCTACCAAACTAAACATAACATTTTGATACGCATATAATTCTCCTGGTTTGGAACAAATATTTGCAATTTTTAATGATTTATAAACATTCGAAAAAGAAACGCCATCTTCTATATACGGATCGAATGAATATGAAACTAAACCCGATGTGTGTGATAGTAAATGTTCAACAGTAACCGTTTGTTGATTTTCTTTTTTCTTTAATTGTAAATCGGGTAAATATGATACTACTGTAGTGTCTAAATTTATTATATTTTTATGATGCAATTGCGATGATAAAACACCTGCAAATCCTTTGGAAACTGATGCAAGTCGAAATACAGTGTTTACATCTACCGAATCGGTAGTGTTTACTTTTTTAACTCCATATGGCTTTAAAACAACTACTTGTCCTTTGTAAACAATTGCTAAAGCACCACCAACCGAACCGTATTCCTCAAATTTTTGAGAAAAATATGTTTTGTATGATTCTAAAAAGTCCGAAATTTCTATGGAATAATCAGGTTCTTCAACTACATCTTCGGCAATAAACGTATCAATATAGGGTATGCTGCTTGGTTGAAACGTATATCCAATATAAGTAATTGAAAGTATAAGAAGGATAACTGTAATATACCGTAATTTCATTAAAAAAGGAAGCTTAAAATACTCAACTGTTATAATTCATTTTTTCTAATGTTGCGAATATACGTTTTTTTTTAAGTGTTTCAAAACATGCCGGCTGTTTTTTTTAATTCATTAGTAACAATATCTATACATGATTGAACATGTAACGTAGGCTATACGTGGAATTTTGCTCACTTTCTACTTTTATAAACATTCAACTTTATAAACTTTATAAACATTCAAATTAATAATCTTAAATATACTACTTTTGTAAAACACAAACATATTTGTAATATTGAGTATGAAAACTCCCAAAGAAATTGAATTACAAAAATATATAGAACAACATATTGATGATGAGCCCGAATTATTACGCGAACTTACTCGTCAGGCTCATATTCGTTTGTTGCATCCACGTATGATATCGGGGCATATACAAGGAAGAATTCTTACAATGTGTATGCGCATGATTCAACCTTCGCGGGTTCTTGAAATAGGTACCTATACCGGATATTCTGCATTGTGTATAGCCGAGGGGTTGAGTGATGCCGCTATGCTCGATACTATTGAAATTAACGATGAATTAGAAGAGTACATTCAATCTTTTTTCAACAAATCTGAACATGGACATAAAATTACGCTACATATAGGTGATGGTTTACAATTAATTCCACAATTCCCGTATATGTTTGATGTTATTTTTATTGATGGTAACAAAAGGCACTATGTAGAATATTACGAAGCTTCTTTAAGCAAACTTTCTGCAGGAGGTTTTATTTTTGCCGATAATACTCTGTGGGATGGTCATGTAATTGATGCTCATATTGATGCTAACGATTATCAGACCAAAGGAATTCTTGCATTTAATGATTATGTAAAACGTGATACTCGCGTTGAAACAGCTATATTTCCTATTCGTGATGGGCTCACAATTTTGAGAAAAAAATAATTTATAACTAATTTCCTATGATTCGATTAATTGTATTTACTTGTTTTTTGCTTGCATTTGGTAGGGCATATGCTCAGCAATATCCATTTCCACAACAACAAACATACGCCTACGGTGTAATGAGTTCTCATATTACTGCTGCCGATATTTCTAAAGATTATATCTTTTGGAAACAACATGCTGTTGCTTTTTGTAACGAAACCGAAGCTCGTATCATGAAATTTCCTAACGATTCTAAAACTACTGTATCTGAGGGGATAGCTTATGGTATGCTTATATCAGCCTATATGGGCGACAAGCAATTGTTCGATAAGCTTGTGAATTATTATAAATCTCGTTGTAATTCGAATGGTATGATGAATTGGATTTATATAGATTGCGAGAGTGGCGATAACAAAAAAAATGGAGCTACCGATGCCGATATAGATATAGCTTGTGCATTGTTGGTTGCTGCGAAACAATGGCCGGGAGAACCGCGGTATAAGCAACTTGCTTCTGCAGTAATCGATAGTTTGCAAGTTCATAATTTTGTGGTGTGTAATGGTGAAATAATTCAAAGACCCGGCGATGAATTTGGTGGGTGTAATTGTACAAATCCGTCGTATTATTCACCTGCATATTATAAATTATTTGCTACTATCAAAAAGGCAGAAGGTAACATGGCTGCATATTCGTTTTGGGAAAAAGCATATTTTGATGTATACAGTACGTTGCTTAAAAATGCTCATCCTATAACCGGACTGGTATATGCTTGGACAAATTTCGAAGGTAAAGACCCGTCTGATTGTTATTATGAAGTTTCGGGTTCGGGCACTTACAATTCATATCAATACGATGCTTGTAGAACACCGTGGCGTATTACTATGGATTATGTGTGGTTTGGCAATGAGCAGGCTCACGATTATTTACAACGCATTTCTCGGTTTGTTCAAGCTCCTGTATATGCTCAGTACGACGAAAAGGGTAGAGTGTGGTATGGTGCCGGTGGTATTGCCAATGTGGTTGATAGTTATTGGACTAACGGACTGCGTCGTATAAATCCCGATTATCCTGATTGGGGGCATAGACATGCTATAGCATTTGTGGGTTCATTTGCATTGGCTTCAATGGCAACAAATCAACAGTATGTAGACCACTGTATGAAAGAATTTGGAGTACTTACTGCCACTCGCTATTATGAATCGTGTTTAGGCTTGTTGTATAAACTTTTAGCAACCGGTAATTTTTGGTACCCGGGAGAATAATTTATTCAGTATCTTTACTTAATCCAATTATTTTTTCAGCAAATTCAGTATAATTTAATCCCGAAAAATTGCCAGAACTCATTAGTAGTAATATTTTTTTGTTCCAACGTATCATGTAAAGTTCTGATTTAACATCTTCTACACTAGTAAATACATTTATTTTAGTACTACCAAATGCTTCTTTTATGCGTTCTTCAGAAATATTGTCGAATCCTTTTTTTCGTAATGTTTCGGGGTTAATATATACAATTTTTTCGTCTGCCAAATTCATGCTGCCATTGTACTGATTTAGAAACGAATCATATAAACTTGATGTGGCATATAATTCTAGGCATACAATGAGTTCGCGGTTTGGAAATTGTTCTCGAATTGCTTTAATAGTGTAGTTTAGTTTTACAGGTGAATGAGCAAAATCTAAATAAATATTTACAGTTTTGCTTTTCCCTATAAGTTGTAAGTGTTTGCTGGTGCCTTTAAATGTTTTTATAGCACGATAAAATTTTTCTTCCGAAATTTTAAGAAATTGGCATACTTTGATAGCACCTGCTATATTTTGCATGTTATGCTCGCCAAATAAAAATACAGGTAAGCGTCCGCCCGAAATTTTCAAGAAACTTCTATTGTCGAATACTTCGTATGGATGCATGGTGTATGGTGCACGTTGAACATGTTCGGGGGTTTCATTTATAACTTGTTGTACAATACTGTCGTCGTTGTTATATATTAATTTTCCGTTGTGTTCTATAGAATTTACATATTTTTTGAATTGTTCTACATACATATCAAAAGTAGAGAATGTATTAACATGATCCCATGCTATACCACTTAATAATGCAATATGAGGTTTGTAATGTTCAAATTTTGACCGATCGTCTATAGTTGATGTTACATGTTCGTCGCCTTCAATTATTATTATTTTATTGGTTTCGCTCAATTTTATTGTGCCTTCGTGTCCGGGAACTGTAGCTGATACCAAATAGTCAAAGTCGTACTCATAGTAAGATAACACGTGCATTACTATAGATGCAATAGTATTTTTTCCATGACTACCTGCTATTACCACACGCTGTTTGTGTTGCGACATGGTATATATAAATTCGGGATAGGAATATATGCGAATACCTAATTCTTGAGCTCGCAGTAATTCGGGATTGTCATTTTTTGCATGACGACCTAATATTATGGTGTCAATATCTTTGGTGATTTTCTCGGGAAACCATCCTATTTGTTCGGGAAGTAAATTGTTGTTTTTCAGATTTGTATATGAAGGGTCGTAAATTTCGTCGTCGCTCCCCGAAACTATAAATCCATTTTTTTGCAAGGCAATTGCTAAATTGTGCATTGCCCTTCCACCTATGGCTATAAAATGAATTCTTTGCATAGTTTTAAATTACATATAAATCTAAACAAAAATACAAAAAAAAACACACAAGCATACAACTTACTATGATTTGTATGTTATTATTACATGAAAGTAACTTTTTATAGAAATTCTAAAAAACTGTTTAAATTTGATAGATGTCGCCCGAACGTAATAGTTCTAGTTTATTATCTTGCAAAATTTGAATTAACTCTTGGGTAGATTCTGTACGAATTACAACTACGGCATCATGTTCGGCAGCAAAGGCGTACATGTAATCTATACTTATATTATTGTTCGAAATAATTTGTAAGGCATGATATAATCCTCCGGGTTTATGTGGAATTATTAAACATGCAACATCGGTAATTGTTACTGAAAATTTATGCTCTTTTAAAACAGTATATGCTAATTCCGGACGACCGACAATGCATCGAATAATACCATAATCGGTACCGTCGGCTATACTGAAAGCCGAAATATTTATATCATGTTCGGCTAAAACTTTTGTTAACTCTGTTAACCTGCCAAGTTTGTTTTCTAAAAAAACCGAAAGTTGTTTAACTATCATTTTATTACAATTTTTAGAGGTTATTGTTATAATTTTCTGTTGTCGATAACGCGTTGTGCTTTTCCTTCGAATCGCTGCATACTATTAGGTTCTACAAGTTTTATTGAAGCATTTATTCCTAATAAATTTGCAATTGCATGTTGTATTTTTTTCTTCAATCCATCGAGGACTTTCATTTCGTCTGTCCAATATTGTTCTACAACCTCTACTTGAATTTCAAGTGTGTCAAGATTGTTTTCGCGATTTACAATAATTGTATAATGTGGTGTAGTTTCGGCTAATTCTATTAAAACAGATTCTACTTGCGATGGAAACACATTTACACCTCGAATTATTAACATATCGTCGGAACGTCCAATGATTCTTCCCATACGTACCATTGTTCTGCCGCATGCACAGGTATCATAATGTAAAGTTGTTAAATCACGTGTGCGATATCGTAATAATGGCAGAGCTTCTTTTGTAATGGTAGTAAATACCAATTCTCCGAGTTCACCTTCGGGTAACACTTCTCCTGTGTCGGGATTTATAATTTCGGGAATAAAATGATCTTCAAAAATATGACTACCATTTTGACATTCACATTCCATAGAAACGCCCGGACCTATGATTTCGCTCAATCCATATATATTGTATGCTTTAATACCTATAGAATTTTGAATAAACGAACGCATTTCTTCTGTCCATGGTTCGGCACCAAATACACCAATTTTTAATTTTATTTTATCCAATAATTTTTCGGCTAAAATACTTTCGCTCAAAAATGCTGCATACGAAGGTGTACACGCAATTACTGTAGAGCCAAAGTCTTCCATTAATTGTAATTGTTTTTTTGTATTCCCGCCAGATATTGGAATTACCGATGCTCCTACCTTTTCGGCTCCATAATGAACCCCCAAACCGCCTGTAAATAAACCATATCCATAGGCAACTTGCATTATATCGGAATTACTTATACCTGCCATTGTTAGTGAGCGTGCCATTACTTCGGTCCACGTTTCCAAATCTTTTTGCGTATATGCTACTACGGTAGGTTTTCCTGTTGTGCCACTCGAAGCATGCAACCGAACTACTTGATGTTGGGGAACTGCAAATAGTCCAAAGGGATAATTATCGCGTAAATCTTGTTTGTAAGTAAAAGGTAAACTCGATAGTTGTGAAACATTGGTAATATCATTGGGGTGAATTCCTAATTCAGTAAATTTATTGCGATAAAAAGGAACATTGTTGTACATACGAAGCAGCATATCGTGCAAACGCTTGCTTTGTAAATTGTGTAGTTCATTACGACTACTACATTCAATTTCTTTATTCCAAAACATGAGTATATTTTTATTTAGTTATTTCTAATCCTTTGTATAATGCTGCTATGTTGGCATCTATTATTGCATTTCCTTTTGTTGCAAACAAAGTACGAATTCCCCATTCAATTTGTTCTTGCGGGATTCCCAAATATGGAATGGCAGCACCAAGCAAAACTATATTATATGATTTAATATTTCCCAACTGCTGTGCTATTTGCGACGCATGGATAAGTTTTGCATTCGGGAATTTTTTTAATTCCGATAGAACTGCATCAATATTGGGATAATTGGTAATATTTGTAAAAGGTTCTGTTGCAGAAATTATTATACCTTTTTCTTTTAAAAAGGGTACATATCGCAATGCTTCAAGTGGTTCTACCGAAATTATCACATCTGCCTGACCAAGAGGTATTAAATCGGAATAAATAATTGAATCGGATATGCGTAAATGTGATTGAACCTCTCCACCACGTTGACTCATTCCATGAACTTCGGCTTGTTTTACATGCAAACCACTATGCATTGCAGCTAAATCTATAATAGACGAAATAGTTAGAATACCTTGTCCACCTACACCTGCAATTATTATATTTGTTTTCATCCTACTTTGTGTTAACTATATTTATTATGTGGGTTTCATACTATTATGATGTCTTATTTTTCTTTTTGTTACGAATAGCAACTTGAACACATTCTCGTTGTGCAATAATTACAGACACGCCTTTATATTCTATTTCTTCGCGAATTATTTGTATATTTTCTTGCAATCCCGTTGAAATAGGTGTAATTGTTCGAATATGAGAAGGTTCTACGCCAATACCTTCGCATATACTATGTAACTTATGTGTTCCTGCAGAATCTTGTCCGCCTGTCATTGCAGTAGTTGCATTATCGGAAATTATAATTGTAACATGCGATTTGTCGTTTACAGCATCGAGTAGACCTGTAATGCCGGAATGTGTAAATGTGGAATCGCCAATTAATCCTATAGCCGGATGCATTCCTGCGTCGGCGGCACCTTTTGCCATGGTAACCGAAGCTCCCATGTCTACACATGTATTTATAGCTTCAAATGGTTTTAAAGCACCTAAGGTATAACAACCTATATCAGAAAAAACGTGATTATGTGAATATTCTTTCATTACTATTTGTAATGCTTCAAACAAATCGCGGTGACTACAGCCTTTGCATAGTTCCGGTGGACGATTGACTACGAATACCGGTATGGAATATTCTTGTTGAATCGCAATGCCAAATGCTTGTGCTATATGGTCTGGGTTTAATTCTCCGGTTCGGGGCAATGTGCCATCTAATCGACCACGTAATTTATTATTACCGCTAAATCCACGGAGCAATTCTTCATACACAGGATATCCTTCTTCTGCAATTAGAATAGAATCATATGTGTATAAAAATTCGGCAACGTGCGTGTGCGGAATTGGATATTGAGAAATTTTTAGAACAGAAATATCAAGATTATGAGCTGTAATAACTTCCATAACATAATTATATGCTATGCCAAATGCAATGACAGCCTGTTTGGAATTTCCTTTTACAACAGTATTAAATGGAGATTTTTCCGATAATTCTAATAGTTTTGGTTGTAGTGAAAGTAAGTGTGCATATCGCATACGAGCAAATGCCGGAATTAATATCCACTTACGTTTATCGGTATCGGGATTCAAAGAATTTTGTTTTTGAATTGATTGAGAAACCACAATAGCACGAGAATGCGAAATGCGTGTTGAAATTCGAACAACAATAGGTAATTGTAATTGTTCGGAAATGCTGTAGGCGTAGTGAATACAGTCATATGCTTCCTGTTGTGTTGAAGGCTCAAGTACAGGAAGCATTGCAAATTTGCCAAACACTCTACTGTCTTGTTCGTTTTGTGAAGAATGCATTGACGGATCGTCGGCAACAACTAATACCATTCCACCATTTACCCCCGTCATTGCGGAGTTCATAAAAGCATCTGCGGCAACATTTAATCCAACGTGTTTCATGCATACCAACGAGCGTTTCCCGGCATACGACATACCTAAAGCCGATTCGTACGCGGTTTTTTCATTTGCCGACCACGTAGAATGAATATTTCGTTCGCGAGCAATGTGTGAATGTTGTATAAATTCTGTGATTTCTGTTGAAGGTGTGCCAGGATATGCATATACCCCCGAAATTCCGGCATCTATTGCTGCCATTGCTATAGCTTCGGCACCAAGTAATAAATGTTGATTCATTATAAATGTTATTGAAAAACTCTAGTTTTATTTTAAACAACAAATGTAAAATTTTTATACATAGTAATAAAAATTAAGGAGAAAATATTTTTATTAATTTTGGAAAGAGTGCTGTTGTGGAAAGTCTTATTAATTGAAAAAAAATAATATTTTTGTACCAGTTCCTTAAGGAATTAACATTTTAAAGTAAAAAGTATGAAATTATATTCTTTAGAAACCGAACATTTAATGCTTGATGGTGGTGCTATGTTTGGTGTTGTACCTAAGTCAATTTGGAGTAAAAAATATCCTGTAAACGATTTAAATTTATGTAATTTATCAATGCGTTGTTTGCTCATAGAAGTTGACAATCGTCGTATACTTATAGATTGTGGTATGGGAAATACTATGCCCGAGAATTTATTGAAATTTTATCATATTAATGGTGATAATACGTTGTTGGGGTCTTTACAAAATCATGGATTTGTACCCGAAGATATTACAGATGTAGTTCTTACTCACTTGCATTTCGACCATTGCGGCGGTGCTGTTACCAAACATGCCGATGGAACAGTGAGTCTAACATTTACCAATGCTCAATATTGGATTGGTAAAGCGCATTGGGAAACGGCTCAAAAACCCAATAGGAGAGAGCGTCCTTCATTTTTCAAAGATAATATAGAACCCCTACAGCAAAGTGGTAAACTGAATTTGATTGCAGAAAATACGGAAATTGTTCCCGGAGTTGAATTGCGTTTGTACAACGGACATACACTCGGTCAAATAATTCCATTTATTCAGTATAAATCTAAAACATTGGTATATACTGCCGATTTTATCCCTACTTCGGCTCACATTCCCGTATCGTTTGTTTGTGGATACGATATTTATCCTTTGCAAACTATGGATGAAACTGAAGAATTTTTGAATGAAGCTGTCGAACATAAGTATGTGTTATTCTTCGAACACGACATTCAAGTAGAATGTTGCTCGCTTGTACAAACACCCAAGGGTGTTGTTATGGGAGAAGTGTTTGGGTTGAAACAGTTTCTTGATGAGGCATAGAATTACAAAATGCACAAAAAAGGGAGACTATTTTTAAATAATAGCCTCCCTTTTTTGTGTTTGTGAAATCAATATTATTTTACTTCAGCTACATACGCTCCACTTACATCTTGTTTTATAGCAGGTAAGTCTGCTGCAGCTTCTTCTTTTGTTGAGTATGGACCAATATATACTTTAAATAATTTAGGACCTCCCGATACATAATCGGGAATCCAATAATACCCGCATTTTTTTCCTTGAGTAGAAAGTGTAGCAACAGTTTTAATTGCTACAGCTTCATTCGAAATGCTTGAGTAACTAATAATCCAACAAGGTGTTTGTAATTTACCTTTTGTTACAATTCTCTCTTTTTTAGCTGGTTTCGGAGCTGCAACTTCTTTTGTAGCAGCAGGTTGTGTTTTTAGTGTTTCCGTAATAGTTTCTACAACTTTTTCTTCTGGTATTGTTGTATTTGTTTCGCTATCACGTTCTTCTTTAGTAACTACTTCGTCGGTTGCTTCTGCATTTGGTGTCTCACTTTGAACTGTTTGAGTTAATGAGTCAATTTTTGCATGTTCGGTTTCAATTGTAACTATACCTTTTTCAACGAGCGAAGGGAATTTTTTTGCTAAAATAGAAGGATTTATAACAAATAAATATGCAGCTGAAGCAACAATTACAAACAGAGCTACAATAAGGATAAGTCCTATTTTGCTCTTTGATTTTGGTTCAGAATCAGTTGGAATTTCTTTTTTTGCATGTTTTTGTTTTTTTTCTTTTTTTAATTGAGCTAATTTTTGTGCCTTGGTTTCCGAAGGTGTTATTTCTTTTTCTTCAAGTTCCTCATTTGTATTTAATTCCTCGCTTGCATAGTCGGTAATTTTTTCTTCATTTGCAGGCTCTGTTTGTTCTACTGATTGAGTTTTATTTTGCTCAATTTCTATGATAAGCTCGTCATCGTTTTTTGGTGACAATATAGGTTCTTGCGGTAAATCTTGTCCTGTTTTTTCAGGTTCTTTTTCGTTATCTTTGTTTTCTGTAGAATCTGTCATGTTTTTTTAATTTTTTAGGTTATTTACAAATATAAAAATTATGAAGCCACTTTCCAATGTTATTTAAAAGAAATTGTAGAATTAAAAATGGCATCTTTATACATTTTGCTATAAGGTATCGATGTAGATTTACCTTTATATTCTAAATGTAGTCTGTTTTCTTCTATCCGTGTTAAATATTTTTTATTAATAATAAAGCTGCGATGAGTTCGAATAAATAGATGACGAGGCAACATATCTTCGAATGATTTTAAAGTATTATTAGTTAAAAAAATACTATCGCAGGTAATAATTTTAGAATAATTATCGTGAGCTTCTATCCAAATAATATCTTCTTGTAAAACTTTATAGTATGCATTTTTCTTTTTAAAAAAGTAAGAATTATCTGTTAATTCCGGTTTTATTTGAGCCGAATGTTCTTTAATAGCATCTTTTACTTTTTGTATTGATTTTAAAAATCGAGGATACTCAATAGGTTTTAATAGAAAATCCAAAGCATTATAATTAAAAGCATCGAGTGCATATTCTTTATTTGATGATATAAAAACGATGTGAGGAATAGTAAGTAGAGATTCTAAAAATTCAATCCCATTCATTTCGGGCATTTCCATATCAAGAAAAATTACATCGATATGCGAAAACTCTTGAATAGCTTCTATAGCTTGAATTGGATTGTGAAATACGTATTTTAATTGAAGCCCCGAAGTTTTTTTTATGTATTGTTCCAATAAAGTACAAATTACTTTATCGTCGTCTATAATTATGCAATTCATATGTTTGTAATTTTTTTATTGTTCATCAACATGTAAAACTAACGGAATGTCAATCTTAAATGTTGTACCAACGTCGAGTATACTTTCGCAATAAATATCGCCTTTGAGTTTTTGTGTAACTACATTATACACTATATTCATTCCTAACCCTGTGCCCGCTTGCATGTTGGTTGTAAAAAACGGATTAAATACTTTTTGAGCAACTTCGCTAGTCATTCCAACACCATTATCGGCGAAAATAAAATATAGTCTATTATTTTGTGTGCGTGCAGTAATAGTTAATAATCCGGATTCTTTGTTTTTAAATGCATGGAGGAGAGCATTTGATGTCATATTTGAAATAATTTGTGCGAACGCTCCCGGATAGCTGTTTAATTCAATTTCGGTAGGGCAATCAATAGTGTATTCAATAGATTTTTCTTTGAGTTTTGCTTCGTGATTTATTAATATTTCGCCTATATATTCTTTTAAATTAAATGTTCGCATGGTGTCAGTCATTTCATCAACCGATACACGTTTAAAACTTTTAACTAAGTCGCCGGTTCGTTTTAAGTTAGATTGTATGAGTTGTACTGCCTGATTGATAGAATGTAAATAGCTGTCTAAATCGGATTGTTTCATTTTACGAGATGTAAACAATTCTAAAATATCATCGGTTTTAGATTTAATAGACGTAGATGCTGCAATTCCAATACCTACCGGGGTATTAATTTCGTGAGAAACACCTGCTACTAAATTACCCAACGATGCCATTTTTTCAGATTCTATGAGTTTTTTCTGGGTAGTTTGTAAATCTTGCAATGCTTTTTCTACAGCATTTTTCTGAAGCTCTATTTCGTTGCGTTGTTGTATTGCAATGTCGCGTTGTTGTTCAATTTCTTTTGCTTGTATTTGAATTTCGTCGCGTTGTTCTCGTATTTTCTGTTCTGCAATTTTTTGAGCTGTTATATCCGATTCTAAAACTATAATTTTATATAATTCGCCATCAATAATAATAGGTGTAAGCATACAAAGCATCCAAGCTTCATTGTTTGAAGTGAGTAATCGTTTTGTTTCGTATTGTATCGATTGCATTTGAGTGATACAATGTTGAATTTTTTCGCGTTCATCATCATCGTATGCAAAATTTAACATTGAATTTTTACGTTGACTGTATAGTTGTTCAAATGATGAATTTACCCATTCAAAACTGGTGTCAGGTTTCAAAATTGCTACAGCATTTCCTGTTTTACTTGCAACAATCGATAATTTCTCGAGCAATGTATTCATTTGCTCTAAATTTTCACGTTGCACAATAATTTCTTCCTGTTTTTGAAGAATTTCTGTGTTTTGTTGCGACAATTGTTTGAAATATTTTCTACGAGTTCTATAGCGTAACAAAAGGAGTAAAAGCATTATGAACATGCCTATAGCAACTATTAATAATGCTATTCGTGTAATTTTTAATACGTTTTCTTTTTGTTTTAATAATTCTAATTCTTGTTCATATTTTTGTTTTTCGTGTTTTAGTAATTCTTCGGTTTTTTTCATTTGTGTTTGGAGAAGCGAAATGTCTCCATCGGTAATTGCATGTTTTTCTTCTTCGTTGTACAATACATTAAAATCTTTTTGAAATGGTGATGCTATCGAAAAATATTTTTTGTAGTATTCTAATGCAAGCGGATAATTTTTAATAACCTTATAAATAAGTACCATAGCAAAATAATTTTTTGCCAATATATCGCTGCTTTTTTGTTTTAATGCAAAATCAATACTTTGCATATAATTATCTATAGCAGCATTATATTTTTGTTGAAGTCGGAGTACATTCCCAATATTGTAAAGTGCAATCGCGGCACCCCGTTCATCTAATAATTCTTGTTGCAATCCAAGTGAAATTTTATAGTGAATCATAGATTCTTCTAATTTTTGCATATCAAAGTATGCATTTCCTAAATTATTTTGATACGTAGCCAATCCTTTTTTGTCGTTTACTTTTGCCGCTGTTTGTATAGCTTTATTGTAATATTCTATAGCTTTTGTGAATTCTTGCAGTTGGTGATGCGATACGCCAAGAGTATTATATGCTTCTGCTTTCTTTTTTGCATCTTTGCTTAATTCAAGTCCTTTTTGTAAATATTCTATTGCTTTTTCTTGATTGTTGTGTTGCAAATATACTTCAGCTAATTCTTGATATGTTTCTGAAACTCCTTCGGTATTTTTGTTTTTTTCATCTATCTCAATATTTTTTTCAAGATACTTAACCGCTTCATCTTGATACCATAAGTTGCTGTAAATGTTTGCAATTTCTTGTTGTTTGTTTTTTATCTCAGTTGTGTTTTGAGTTTTTTCAAGTAACGATAAATTTTGTTTGTGAGTTTCTATTGATTGTTGAATTTGCCCTGAATTGTATTGAGCGTCTGCTATATAGTCTAATCCAAGAATTTTGGTTTGAGTGTCCTTAGTTGTATCAATTATAGCAATTGCTTTGTTGAAATTTTCTATTGATTTAGAATAATCACCTTGATTGTATACTGCTATGCCAATATTTATAAGTGAGTCGACCGAAATTCCTTTGGATTGTGCTACAGGTTTTGCTGCAGGCTTTTGTTTAGGTTTTTCTATAACAGTTGGGATTTCTACAATTTTTTCAACTGTTTCAATTTTTTCCGGTTCAGGTTTCGTAAGTGTAATGTCCGGTTCTATCGTTTGTTCTATTGGCGGTTTCGGAGGGGTGTATGCAAATATTGGTTTTGAACTAATTGTTGAATTAGTTCGCGATACCGATTCTAAAGGCATTTTTTCGAGTACGGTAAAAAGGTTTTTAGAATTACCTTGTTCGTCAACTTCGTCGGTTTGCAAATTTTGTCGAAATACTTTAAATGATCCTTTGTCTTGACGCATTGTTGAGTCACCTATAACAATTGGGTCGACTTCAATTACATTTGAAAAACTATAATCGCTGTAATATTTTGAAAAAGTAAAAGGTTTTGAAAAGTAAACCATTTCATCGTATTCAATAGATGCAAAATAGTTGTTTTTAGAATGTAAATTAAAAGTGTAATATCCTGTTTTTCTGTTAGGTTTTGTAGAATCAGTTATGTCTTTTACTGTTAAATTAAATAAAGTTATAGGAATATTTTTCAATGTATCTCCTTGCTCGTTTACAACTATACCTTTAATTATAATGTTAGGATATAATGTTTTGTCTAAAAATTCTACCATCATAAAGTCGTATTCGCCATTGGTAGATTTACACGGCGATGAATAATAGGCTTTACCTCCGTCTATACTTGTTTTAAAAAACATATCATTTCGTGGAGTGTTAATAGGGTATCCAATATTAGCAACATTAAATGCAATACTGTCTGCTTTCAGTTCGCATCGGTATACATCAAATTCTCCTAACCCCTCGGGCCTGTTGCTGCTGAAGTATAGCAAATTGCTGTTTGCTTGTAAGTGAGGACTTTCTTCGAAATAGGGCGTGTTTACCGAACTTCCTAAATTTGTAGCTTTACCCCATTCTCCGTTTGCTTGTAATTTACACATATAAATATCTAAACCTCCGAAACCTCCTTCGCGGTCGCTGGTAAAATATATGGTAGATCCATCGGCAGATATAGTAGCATGCGATTCATTAGCTAGGGAGTTTATGGGGGCAGGGAATTTTTTAGGTGCCGACCAAATAGCACTGTCAAGTAAGTCGCAGTAGTATATATTACCTCCATCGGGGTCTTCGCGGTACAATAAAAGTTGCTTACCGTTGGGGTGCATTCCTATACATGCTTCGCGACGAAGTGAATTAATATTTGTGCTAATTGATTTTGGTGACGACCATTGTCCATCTTTATAATAAATCATAAAAACATCGTCATTTAATGAACGATGTTCTATTTTGTAATTGTCTATGTTTTGGTTTTGTTCGGCAGTATATATGAAAATTGATTCGTCGGGGCTAAATAATGCACTGTGAAAAAATTTTGGTAATTGTGTGGCTGCATAAAAATTGGTGTGAATTACTTTAACCGGATTTTGTACGTAAGTAGGACCAGTTTTACACCATTGTATGTAAGCTTTGCATGGTTCGTAATTCGTATGATCCGATGGAATTACAGATAGATATCTATCAAAATATTCTTTTGCAACATCGTATTCATATTTATAATAGCGTTGTAGTGCATAATACCACAATGCATCAACCGGAGAGCCGTCTTGAGTATATCGCGATTTATATTTGAAATTTATATTTTGTATGGCTTTTTCTAAATAGGGTATGGGGTCTTTGTCGCTGTGTCCGCGAATAATAGCATACGCCATTTTAAAATTGTAATTAGCATTCGACGGATTTGCTGTTAGGAGTTGCTCTATCAAAGGGATAGATGCTTCATATTCTCGTTGAGAAAGTAATTTCTCTATAGAATTATATAATTGTTTGAGCGAACCTTCGTCTTGTGTAAATAAAGTTGCAGGAAGTATCATTCCCACAATAATAATAAGCATTGACAAGGTGGACTTACGCAACATTATATTCTAAATATTAAAACCTTATGCGAATATACTACAAAATTGCGTAAAAGTATGTATAGTGGGGCTAAATTATGAAAATTAAGGTAAAAAATATACTTGTAGCTATTCCCGTAACAAAACCCACATATATTTGTAATGTATTGTGAGCCTTTAAAAACAAGCGTGATGTTCCTACCATTCCAGCTATAAGAAAACAATATGGAAGTATGGTCTGCGGTAGTGTATGTTGTGAATATGAAAGTATTAAAATAACGCCTGTAAATCCACCTATTCCAATCATATGTAAACTTATTTTCCAAAAATATGTAATTATAAGGCTTATAAACATAAGCAATGAACAGAGTAAAATATAATACGATACCAATTGATACACTTCTATTTTTTGAAGGATTCGATACGACATTGCATAAATTATAGCGGTACTTAATACTATAAATATTCGTTGATGTTGTGAACTTACATGTTGTTTTAAAATTTTTATAATTATCATGTATAGCGGTATTGCAACTAATGGCATTATGTAAGTCAATAAACCTACAAATTTTAAATATTCATATGAATACGATACATTGAATGACGCGTAATATGGTAAGCTGAAAATTAATACATATGCTCCTAATATGCCATAAACTAATGGATGAAATACTATAGAAACAAACCAAGACCAAATTCGAGCTATGGTATACAATGTCTTATGTGTAGTAGAATTCATGAAAAATTGCTGTGTTCAATATATATTGTTTTGTATTACAAGTTATGACAAACATACGTTTTTTATACTATTACAGCAAATTACAGGGTAAAATTCTCCATACAAGTTCACGTTATTTTATATAATATGCTTTGCCTGGTATTAATTCAAAAATTGAATTTGAACTACCGTTGGGTTCCCAAAATCCTTCGAAATTCTTTATTATTGAACAGTTTGTAGTGTTAAAATAGGTAGAAAATGGTGAGGCTGTTTGATAAGGACACCCTATTAATTGCCATCCCATAGGGACTGAAAATGATTCGCCCGTACACGGTGTGCCTGAAATTTGTAGGGTAGCAGCTGTATTCATATATACCAAATAACCTTCGCCGGGTATTATTTTTTGTATGGAATTGAATTGTGTAGCGATATTTGGTTTCCAAAAGCCATGTGCATTTTTTACGGTTTGAACTTGTAATCCGTTAAAAACAGACGAAAAAGAACTATCGGTAGGATGTACGTTAATTGATAGTAAATTCCAACCTTGAGATAACGAAATGGTTTGACTAACAATAGCTTGTTCTACAATTACTTGTATAGCTGTACGTGGGCTTTCGCAGCCTGATATTGATTGTGAAACATAATAGGTTGTTGCACCAAGTGTTGTAGTGCTTGGTGTTGGAGCTGAAGTATTTCCTGTTCCTCCCGTTTCAGTAGTATACCATTGTAGTCCTGTTCCGGACGCTGTAAGTGCTGTTGCTGTAACGTTTTGTTGATATGTTATAGGGCTCGAAACTATTGGAGCCTCAGGTATTTCGTTTACAGTAACTATAGTAGTACTTGCCGTGCTCGTGCAACCATTTACGGTAAGGGTAGCTGTGTATGTTCCTCCCATAGAGGTGGTTGCATTGGTTCTATTAATTGTGGGAGTTGTAGCTGTATAGCTGTTTGGCCCCGTCCATGTATACAAAGCTCCTGTTGTTGTAGGTATGCTGAGCGATATTGTTGCTCCTGCACAAAGAGTAGGGGTGGTATTTGTAATTGTAGGTGTAGCAACATTCGTAGTTGTAGTAGAAGCAATGGAATTGTACGAAGAAAAATTACCCGCAGCATCTTTTGCTCTTACGCGAACGGTGTATGAGGTATTGCATTGTAATCCGTTAATTGATATAGAATTTGTAGCAACTGTTGAATGAAGTGTTCCATTGAGTAATATTTCGTATCCTACAACTCCAACATTGTCGGTAGAAGCTGTCCATGTAGCAGTCAAAGAATTTTGTGTAACTGTACTGAACGAGATTGTTCCCGGTGTAGTAGGAGATTGACTGTCGGTGCAAGATAATGCAGGGTTAACTACCGCCTGTATAGGAGTGCGAGCACAGGTATTTCCTACTTTAATTTTCCAATTGTAAAACAAAGAATACCAGGTGGTAGCCCAACCTTCGGCATTTGAAAACGAAATATAATTTGCTAATGAATACGGATACGTAGCCATGTCGGTTTGTAGGTATAGACTTACAGTTGTGCCAACAGCTTCAATAGTATACGTGCCGGGTGCTATTGTGAAGTTTACCGGAATAGCTTGCATACCTGCAGCTACATTAGTTGCTGTGTACGTGTGTACAACAGTAGTTCCTTGGAGAAGTCGTATGGTCACATTTCCTTGAGCTTGTAAATCTACAGATACACTTTCTAAGGTAATTGTTTGCAAAACGGTAACTATAGATTTGCTCGACAAATCGGTAAATGTATTGGTATACCAACCATTGGATGATGATGCATCACGTGTGATTTTCCCTATAGTTGATGTAATTCCGCCTGCGTCTTGCACATAATAGGTGGTAGTATTTGTTATTGAAGGATTATATGTGTTGCTTGTTTGTAATAGTGTGCCGTTTGTGGGAGTCGAATACCATTGAAATGGTCCTCCGGTGCTTGTGATTTCTAATTGAGCAATACCTCCGGTTGCACACAATGTGTCGGCAGTATATTGCAATAATTTTGAAGTTATTGAAACTGTATCGGTTGCCGGAGAACAATTAGTCGCACTAACGGAAACTGAATATGTTCCGGCTTGTGTTGCTGTATATGTTTTTGCAGTTGCTCCTGTAATTGTAGTTTCATTTTTGCTCCATGAATAGGTGTACCCTGAACCTATAATTCCTGCATCAAGTACAGCCGATGTTTGAGCACACAATTCTATATCATTTCCTAATTCTATAAGAGGTAATGTTGCAGATAGTATTATTTCATCGGATTTTGAACACGAAGCACTATCGCGAACAACTTTATATGTTGCTGCTGCTCCTGCAGCTGATGATATTGTGTAGGTTGGAGACGTTGCTCCTGTTATTTGAACATTATTTTTGTACCATTTGTAGCTTACATTTGTAGCTGTTGTTGTATTTGATTGGAGGGTTATTGGGAATGTAGTTCCGCATATTGTTATGTCGGCTCCTGTATTTGGTTGAGAGCATCCCATACCACCTTGTGGCGTTCCTACTATGGTTCCACGTCCCGCAGTACTCATATATACAGTGCCGTAAGTATTCATATCGCCTATAACAAATTGACCATTTGCCGTGCCACCATATTCATGAGCATCATCGTTGATGCGAACCCACGTAGCACCGGCGTCTATACTTCTGAAAATACCTACAGTAGTTCCAACTTTACCCCATATGTAAACAGTTGGAAATGTTTTTCCCGAAGCTGCTTTTCCAAAACCTACCGCAGAACATTCGGCAACTGAAGTAATTTTAGTAAACGATGTTCCTGAATTTGTTGAACGATATAATCCATTGCCACCCGTTGGTGCCCAAATATCGCCCTCAACTCCGGGAACTGCTCTGATTTTTTTCAAATCGGTAGTTGCTGTTGTGCCTGCTGCGGTAAATGAAGTCCCGGCATTGGTACTCACGTATATTCTATTGCCATTTGCAATATAGAATTTGTTGGCATTTACTCCATCTGCTACAGGGTATGCATTTGTTAAAGTTATGCCGGACACCGCAGTCCAAGCTCCACCTCTGTTGGTTGTTTTGTAAATGGTGCTCGAATTTTCTGGCCCCCATAAAACGGTTGCTCCATTTGCCGAAACGGCTGCTTTACCTTTATATAAAGTAGCATTGTTGGGTTTAGTAGCAAATGCAGTCCATGTACTTCCTTTATTAGTTGAATAATACATAGGAAAATTACTTCCGTCTGAAGTACCTCCTACGCGAACCATAAGAGAATTGTCGGCTGCAACATCTATTCCTGTACTTGTTCCTATTTGTGGCGAATGTAGAGTTGGAAATGTTGTATGATCGGCATATACCGACCCATCGTAATCGCCAATAACGGTTACAACCGGAGCACCCACAGAACTTACAATATCAAGTGGAACGGTTTCTTCTATGCCTTTTGCCATAAAACTCCAAGTAGATATAGAGGCACTTATATTTTCAGTCATAAATATTCCATTTCCCGAGGTTACAAATACACGTTCGGTATTAAAGGGGTCTATAGTTAAACATCCTGCCCAGTGTATGGCGTGTCCATCTATCCATGGTATGCCGTTGTTGCTCATAGTTACTTTATTGCTACCTATTAAATCTGTCCATGCAGAGCCACCATTTGTAGAGACAAAAATTCTATCGCCCCAGCCCCAGGGTTGCTGCAAATATTTATTAATAGTTGAAACTATAACTCTATTAGAATTTGTAGGGTCTACTGTAATGCCGGCATATGCCGATGCTACAGAAGGTGTTATGTTTGTCCAAACATTACCCGTAGGAACATATCGCCACACAGCACCCTGATCCATTGTTTCGCTTGCCGGATCCCAATGTCCGTGAGGTCCAACACCATTTGCATATGTTATATACAAAGTCCCATTGCTTGCACGTGCTACACGCTGAGGTATAAAGTTGGTTGGTTGTCCGTTTACTGCAGTCCACGAATTACCAGCATCGGTTGATACATATAAATTACTTGCTCCCATGCGCGAAAATCCAATATACATTCGTTGTGTTACACCTCCGGTAACCAAAGTTGTGTCGAATTGCACAAAGGTAATTCCATTGTCGTTGGGACTGGTAGTAAGCGGAAACGAAGACACTTTACTCCAGGTGGTTCCGCCATTTGTGCTTTTAAAAAGACCATCGCGACGTGTTCCGCAAAACACAATATTGCTATTTTTAGGATCAACAGCTAATTTTTCACCAGTTTGTCGTCCCATTCCATTTCCGTGTGCTTTAAATTGTGTTGACACATCAACTACGGTAAATGTTGCTCCATAATCGTTCGAAATTAATATGGCTGTTTTTCCATTGTTAAAATAACTGGTACCTGCCAACATATACACTTTTGCCGGATTATTTGGGTCAAGAGCTATACTTTCTATTCCTAACAGTCCTAATTCGTCGATACTGCTCCAGTCGTTGAGAGGTACCCATGTCTTAGATGCATTACCCCAACGATATGCTCCGCCTACATCGGTGCGTGCGTATATTACATTTTGAGTTTTGGGATGAGCAATGACTGCCGATACAAAACCGCCTCCTCCAAGAGGTAAATTGCCCCATGTATAGGGCTCTGATGTTTGCGAAAAAACAGAAAAGTATATACTATTCAATGCAAACAAAACAATTAATTTTGCTTTATAAAAATTCATAATAAAACAGTTTACGCATATAAAGTGTAAATGTAACACAAACAAAAAAACCTTGCAAATATTTGCAAGGTTTTTTTGTTTGTAAACAATTAAATTTCAGTCAATTGTTTTTATGTTCTCGTGCATGTTTATTGTATTATAATAGAGCGAACATATTGTCCTTTTGTGTCATTTACTTTTAAGGTGTAAAGTCCTTTTGCAAAGTTCGACACATCTATTGTATGAGTTTCAGTATCTGGTGTTACTATATCTTTCCATACTACAAGTCCCGATGCGGAAATTATTGAAATAGTGTATGTAGTTGTGTTATCAACCGGTAGTGTAACATGTATAACGTGGTGTGCCGGATTCGGATATACCTCAATTATTTGAGTGTCGATATTTGATAATGAACTTGGTGATTGTACTGTAAATATAATGTCTACAGAACTTTGCAATCCGTGTTCGTCTGCACAATATACGGTAATAGTTTCAGAACCTGTCCACGTAGGATTTGAAATAAATATGGTTGCAATTCCTTTACTGTCGATATTCATTGTAATAATACCGGGAGTATTTGCCGACCAAAGTAAAGAGTTCGCATTGGTATGGTCATCAACAAAATAGTTGTTTAAATCAATTGATGTAAACGATTGACCTTTTATAATTTTTTGTTCTGGCACTTGTGTTACAACCGGTGCATTGTTTAGTATTGAAATTTCTACCAATGTTGAATCTTTTACTCCATTGCTTGACATAGCATATATATAAGCATTGCCTATAGCTATACCGGTTATGTTTCCTGTATTATCTACCCTGGCTATACTTGTGTTCGAAGAATACCATTGAATAGTTGGATAGGTAACATTATTCGGAAAAATTTGTGCCGACAGTTGGTGAGTTTCGGATACCATTATTTCTATATTTGAAACAGAAATACTTATTTCGCTAGCTTCTATCGGGGTAACATTTACAATACATTCACCAACAACATTATTATTTGTTATTGCATATATCGTAGTTTGTCCAATTGCTTTAGTGGTAATCAATCCTTGAGAAACCGATGCTATGCTTGGGTCGCTTGATGACCAAGTAACCGATTTGTCGGTTGTTTTTATTGGTAATATAGACACTTCTAATTGGTGTGTTTCATTTATATGAAGTGCTAAATTTGAAGGGAGAATATCAACTTGACTTGCAAGCATTGGTTTTACCGTTACTATTACCGATGCTTGAATGTTGTTGGAGCTAATACATGTAATTACTGTAGTTCCGGCACTTAATCCTGTAATTTTACCTAATGAATTAACCATTGCTATTTGGTTATTACCTACACTCCATGTCAGTACAGTATTTGTTGCATTTGAAGGAGTATATGTTGGTTGCAATACAAACGATTCGTCAATGTCGATTTCTAATGTTTGTGGTATTGTTATATTTTGTATTTCAATTATATTGTTTGTTACAGTAACTTCAACGGTTGCTGTTAATCCATTATATGTTTGAGCATACAATGTTGAAGTTCCGGCTACAAGTGCTGTTAATAATCCTGACTCAGAAACACTAACTACATTTGTGTTCGAAGAATACCAAGTTATAGTTTTATTAGTTGTGTTAACAGGTAATATCGTAGCCGATACTTGTGATGTTCCACCTACAGTCATGCTAATATTTGTTTGATCTATTGTAATGCTCTCGGCTAATATTGGTTGCACGTATACTATACAGGTATCTGCCAAACCATTGGAAGATGTTGCAATAATTCTAACTGCACCAACTCCTTTAGAGCTTACTAATCCATTTTGGTCAACAGTAGCAATTGTAGAGGTTTCACTTTTCCATACAACTGTTTTGTTGGTTGCATTTTCGGGTTCTATAGTTGCAGTTAATTGTTCTGTTTCGCCTAGTATAATTGAAGCTGTGTTTTTGTTTAATACAATTGAACTAACCGGAATAGTATATAAAACAACATTTACAGAGCATTGAGCTACCAGTCCATTTGAAGTAGTTGCGGTAATTTGAGCTGTGCCTACAGCTATAGCAGTTACTTTTCCTGTATTATCTACTGTAGCTATATTTGAATTGCTCGATGTCCAAGTAATAGTTTTGTTTGTAGTATTTGTAGGTAAAATTTCGGCAACAAGTTGTTGGTTTTCAAATTCTTTTAATGTAATTGTTTGTGTGTTTAAACTAATTGAGTTTGCTGCAATTTCATTTACTGTAATAGTAATAGTTTCACTTACTCCCGTAGCTGTAGAGGCTGTAATTGTAGCTGTTCCGGGACTTACAGCAGTAATTTGTCCTAATTGATTTACCGAAACTATGGAACTATTGTTAGACGACCATGTAAACGATGTGTTGGTGGCATTTGTGGGACTATAACTTACATCAATAGTTTGTACAGTTCCTACATTCATAGACGACACTATTACCGACAAATCTATTGAGGTTGGATAAATATCGGTTACCGTAATAATACATTCATCGTAAACATTATTTATTGCCGAAGCACGTATTATCGCTGTTCCTGCTTTAAGTGCGGTAACTATACCATTGTTAACTGATGCTACAGACACATCAGAACTTGTCCATGCAACTTGTTTGTTGCTTGCATATGTAGGTAAAACTGTTGCTTGAAGTTCGTATTGTGCATATACTTGCATGGTGTGTTGATTTGTGTTTAGAGTTACCGATTCTACAGGTATAGTTGACACGGTTACAGCACATTGAGCGGTAAGTCCATTTACGGTAGTTGCACTAATTGTAACTGTTCCTGCTGTGTTTGCCGTAATCAATCCCGAAGCATTTACCGATGCTATACCGGTATTGCTCGATACCCAAGTAATTGTTTTATTATCGGCATTTGAAGGAAGAATTGAAGGCGTGAGTTGTAAAGTGTTTCCAACAAATAACGTAGCTGTTGATGTCATAGTGATAGATGATGGTAGTCGTTCTTCAACGGTTACTATAACTGTTTTTGATTCACTTGGTGTTTGCTCGCTTGTTGCCGAAATGGTAGCAGAACCTATACCAATTGCTGTAATTAATCCTGAAGCTGAAACAGTTGCTATAGCTGTATTACTACTTTGCCATAGTACGTTTGTATTACAAGCATTTGCAGGCGTAAGTGTTGTTGTAACTATACTAGTTTCATTTTTATACAATGTAAGTGTATTGGTGCTTAATTGTAATGTAACTGCCGATGTGCTACAATCGCTTACTACTGTAACCAAACAAGTAGCACTTGTGGTTCCGGTGCCATCGGTTGACGCGGTAATAGTTGTAGTTCCCAAATTTAATGGCGTAATTACACCGTTTGCAACCGTTGCAACTAATTGGTTAGAACTTGTCCATGTTACTACTTTATTTGCTGTACATTCGTTTGCAGGGCTAAATATTGGAGTAAGAGTCGCCGATTGTCCTTGAACTACTTGCAATGTTGCCGATGATAGTGATAATACTATTGGTCCCGAACAATCTTTGGTAACCGTGATAATGCGAGTTGCAGTTTTTTCGCTATAACCATCGTGTGCTCGTATAGTAATAGTTGCGGTGCCGGGAGCTACTGCAGTAACCAATCCGCTCGCAGAAACTGTAGCAATAGTAGATGCCGAAGTTTCATATGTTACAGATTGTAAGCATGCATTCAACGGAGAATATACAGGTGTAAGTTGTGCATTGCTTCCTTCAACTATAGAAATAGTACTTGGTGTAAGAGTTACAGAACTTAATTGAATTGCACATCCTTGTAGTTGCACTGTAATTGTTTTTATAAATTGTGTGCCATAAGCGTCAGTAATTGTTGCTGTTACGGTAATTGTTTCGGTCCCATATGCCAATGTGTTTGTTATTATACCCGAAGCATCTATACTAGCATTTGCACTCGATTCTGACCATGTAATTTGTTGAATATAAGCATTTGCAGGAGTTGTTGCTAAGTACTGTGGTAAATCTATGCTACCGCCTTGAGCCACTTCTACCGTTGTTTGTGTAAATTCAATTGTGCTAATTGGATTATGTAGAATAGTCACTTCACATGTATCTGCCAAGTTATTTGCGGAAGTAGCTATTATTTTTGTTTGACCTACTGCTACAGGTATTATTGTTCCCGATTGACTTACGTTTGCTATAGCTGTATTTAGAGATGTCCATACAATAGTTTTGTTGGTTGCATCATTTGGTAATACTGTAGCTGTAAGTGTTTCTGACTGCGACAATTGCAAACTTGTGGTTTGTTTGTTTAAAACAACACTTGTAACGGGAATTGCACCCGATTCAACTGTTATTATGCAAATTGCTGTCAGTCCATTTGATGTAGTTGCTGTAATTGTAGCTGTTCCTATAGCAATAGCTGTTACCATTCCGGTATTGTCTACGGTTGCAAATTGTGTAGCATCGCTCGACCAAGTAATTGTTTTATCGGTAGTGTTTGTAGGTAATATTGTAGTTATCAGTTGTTGCGTGCCTCCTGGTATAAGACTTACTGCCGAAGTATTGATTGCAACTGAACTGGCAAGTATTGGATTTACTTGGATAATAAACGATGTAGTTTTGTTATTTGCCGAAGTAATAGTTATTGTAGAACTTCCAATTCCAATAGCAGTAATAATGCCTTTTTGTGTAACCGAAACTGCCGATGGATTCGATGTTGTCCATGTAAGTGTTGAATCTGTTACTGTACTTGGTAAATAAGTAATAATAACACTATCTCTATCTCCTAAATATCGTGAAACAGTTCCAGTAAGTGATGAAAAAATTGAAGTTGGAAGTATATGATTTACTGTTACCAAACATTCTGCATAAACACCACTGCTTGCTGTTGCTCGTATTGTTGCTGTTCCCGCTTTGCGTGCTTCAATTATGCCGGTTGTAGTAACCGATACTGTTGTTGCATCGGTGCTCGACCATACTATGGATTTGTCGGTTGTATTTATTGGTGCTATTGTAGCACTAAGTGTTTCTGTATCATATACAAACAAAGTTGTTGTGGTTTTGTTCAAACTAATTGAGGTTGCTTGTACTGGATTAACCGTTACTATACATGTTGCCGTGAGTCCGTTCGATGATGTAGCTGTAATAGTAGCTGTACCAACCGCAATACCCGTAATTTCTCCCGAAGCTGAAACACTTGCAACATCAATATTGTTGGAAGTCCACGTTACTGATTTGTTGTAAGTGGTTGCAGGTAAAATAGTAGCAGTTATTGGTTGAATATCCCCAACTAACATACTCAATGTTGGTGAAACACTTATAGAACTTGGTAATCGTTCTAAAACAGTAACAGCTACAGTCGCGCTTCCTACTGGAGTTTGAACCGATGAGCACGTTATTGTTGCAGTACCCGGTGCTATAGGTGAAATTATACCATTACTTACTGTAGCAATTGTTGATGCCGATGAAGACCATGTAACAGATGAATTACATACATCAAGTGGCGAAACCGATGCTGTTACAGTAGATGTTTGGTCGGTGTATATAGAAACTGTAGTTTTGTCTAATAATATAGTTGGGGTTCCTGTATAACAATTGGGTATAACAGTAACTGTACACGTAGCCGATGTAATTCCGGTACCGTCGGTAGAGGCAGTAATTGAAACTGTTCCAACGGATACGGCTGTAATTACACCGTCAACAACTGTTGCAATGCTTGGATTTGAACTCGTCCATGTTATGGTTTTGTTTTGAGTACATTCATTATCGGGATTAAAAATAACCGACAGTGTTTCTGCATTTCCTTCTATAATATTTGTCGACGTTTTCGATAGGCTCAATTCTATTGCTCCCGAACAGTCTTTGGTTACAGTAACTGTTTTTGTTGCTGTTTTTGTTGAAAATCCATCGTTTACCGAAATGGTAATAATACTTGTGCCTGGAATTATTCCACTTACCAAACCACTTGCATTTACCGTAGCTATAGTAGGTGCAGAGCTTGTATAGGTTACCGTTTTAATACATGCATTGTTCGGAGTATATACCGGAGTAAGTTGTGCTGTTTGTCCTTCTACAATATTCACTGTGGTTGGCGATAAGCTTACTGATGTGAGTTGTGTAGGGCAGCCTGTAAGATTAACGGTAATAGTTTGAGAATAAATATTCGAATTTTTATCGGTTACGGTTATGGTTACTTCTACCGATTCGGTTCCCCATTCTAAACTATTGGTAAGCACTCCCGATGTGTTGATACTTGCATTAGCACTCAATTCTGTCCATGTGGTAGTTTGTACGGTAGCATTATTCGGGTTTATTGTAAGATACGAAGCAAGGTCTATTGTCGCATTTTGTGCTACATTTACACTTGTTTGTGTGAACGATATACTTTCAACCGGAATTTTGAGTTCGGTTACGCTAAGTGTTACATCTTTAGAAGACGATGCTCCATCTAAATCTTGTACAGTAAATGTAAGGGTTTCGGAGCCTATCCAGGTACCACTTTTAGGAACTATAGTTACAACGTTGTTTGTAATAGTTATGTTAAAATTGGTTGAAGTACTTGCCGACCATAGTAATGAAGCTGTTGGGGTGTTATCATCGGTAACATAATTGTTTAATAAAATGTTATTAAATGTTTGTCCTTGCATGATAGATTGGTTCGGTATAGTCGATATTACCGGAGGGTTGTTTACCGGAATATTTACTTCGTTTCCGAATATGAGTTTGTCAATGGTTATTGTGCCTGATTTTGCAGTTGTTGAGCCGTTGTCAAAATATATTTTTATACCTCTAATATTGCTTGATGTTACTGTTTGTGTAGGTGTAGATTGCGAAAATTTACCTGAAAAATTAAAGATGTAATCTACATACGAATTGCCATTTGCCGATATTGTAACCGGATTAGCATTAGTAATATAGCCATTGTTGTCAAATAAATCTACACGTACATTTGTTTGAACGGTGGTTTTTAAACGTAAAGCTACATATGGATTTGTTGTTAAATTCAATATTTTTGCTTCGGCTTCTGTAATATTATATGTTATAGCATCGCTTCCACCTGCAGCAGTTCTGTAATAATCAATTCCAATTTCGCCACCTAAATAAGAAAGTGTATACAACGAAGATGTTTCTGACCAACCGGGCATGCCAGGTTTTATTATGTGGTCGGTATATCCCAATACGGTTTGCGGAGTTTGAACTAATTGTACGGTATAGGTTTTAACGGTTACATTATCTTGTGCAGTAACACGAATAGTCGCAATGCCAGAAAGTGAATTTGCTTGACTAATTTCTACTGTTGCATTAGCTTGTACTCTTGTAGCAGAAATTGTAGGAATAGTAGTAGCTCCAGCCGGTAGCGTGAGAGTGTAATTTGTAGTATTTGCAGTAAATGTTGGCGATAGTGTTCCGGCACTTGCTGTAAGTGTTGCTAAATTGGCATTGTTCGATAATGCTATACCTAATGAAATGTTGTCTATATATATTTCTTTTGTTTCGTTTACCGTAATGTCGGGGTCGGTATAGAATACTAATGCTACTACACGCGATTTATCGATATTTGTATTTTTAGTTGTATAGTCATAACTTAACGTAGTATTTGCACCTGCTGCTACCGATTTGGTAACTATATTCGAGCTTCCTACATTACCATCGGCATCGCGTAAGTCTACACGTATATCAACAGCTTTGGCACTGCGAACCGAATAGGTTAAAATAGGATTTGCATTATTTTCTAAATCAAGTTCATATCCTGCCGGTAAATTATAAATAAATGTGCGGTATGCTGTTTTTCCGGCTGCTTGCGAAAGTAAAATTTCTTGATTTTGTGCGGTTATCGTATAATAGGTTGCACTCGATCCGGTAACTGTAAAATCTGAAGCACTATTATCGTCGAAATTATCTGTCCAGCTATATATAGTTTGCGAAGGATTAGAATAACTGTGAGCTATAGTGTATACTTGTTGTGCACCACTTTCTGCAGTTACTGTAATTACCGTATTTTGATTAATACTTGTTGCATAAACTACTTCTACTAATGCATTTGCTTGATTCGCAATTGCAGTAACCAATGGTACTTGTGCTTTTGTTAATGTAGCAGTATAGGTATATGTGGTTGAATTGAAAGTAGGGCTTAATGTTCCCGAAGAAATTGCAAGCGATTTTAAGCTTGCATCGGGTGATGGAGCATTCGAAAAGGTAATAAAATAATCTTGAGTGTAAAGTCCATTTGCGGAAATTACAGTAATTTTAGCTGTACCGCTCAAACTGGTTGCTTGTGTTATAGTTCTTGTGGCGCTGGCATTTAATGTAGTAGCCGAAATTGTAGGCACTGTAGTCGCTGCAGGTGGTAATAAACAAACATATTCATATACCGAAGCCGACAACGTTGGTGTAAGTGTTCCTTCCGAACTGGTTAAAGTTTTAAGTGCAATACTCGAATTCGCAGATTGGTTTTTAGCATTATATGTCGGGGTCATAGTTTCCCAATAGGTAGAATTTTCGGGGAATCGTCCGTAGCTCGCATTTGCTGTTTGCGATGTGTATGTTTTAGAGTCAAGTTGAATAATTCCGTTTTCGGTAACTTGCGATAATATTACATCTTCGCCTAATTGATTTAAATTAAAATCTAAATGTAGAGCGCCTTGCGATTGGTCGCCGTCGGCCCAAAATGTAATCCACTGACCGGGTTGCACGGTAGTTGCTGCCGAATTGTTGCGAGGGATTCTAAATTTTAATGTATGTCCCAAAGTATCACTAACAAACAGTCCTCCTAAATCTACAGCCGAAGCCGACGAGTTGTAAAACTCTATATAATCAGCATAACTTCCCGATTCGTCCTGAACAGTAGAAGTATTCCACGCTAAAATTTCGTTTATGGTAATTCCCGATTTTTGTGCTATGGTTATAGAATTTGTATTTGCAGCACCCGGAGTTGGTTGTGGTAAATATCGGAATGTAGATGTTACCGAAGGAAATCTTCCGTATGCAATATCTTCGCCTTGGTTGGTATATGAAACTTGGTCAATAATATAGTTAGCAGCTCCCCGTACTTGTACTATTGCAATATCACCTTTTGTTGCATTAAGTTTAAAATCTACGTGGTTTGGATTTATTTTTATTTGTTTGTCTGCCCATAGAATATAATAACCTCCGGCAGGAATTGTTGTTTGTGCCGATTGCCCTTTAGGAATCATATACATATTGGGGTTTGTTATGTCATTTGTTACAAACAGTCCGCCTATGTCTACTGCGGTAGCATTGGTATTGTGTATTTCGAACCAATCTGCATATGTTCCTGTTTCTTCTTTTATTATACTACCGTTTTTCGCCATAAACTCTGTAATTTTGAGCCCATCAATAAACGCTGCACTTTGTACTGTGTTGGCAGCACCCGGCGTAGGTGCGGTAAATATTATTTTGTTTGCATTACCATCGGGGTAGCATCCGTATGAAATATCTGTGTTTTGAGTGCCATATGTCACGTTGTCAATAGTGGTAACTGTACCAGTCGATGATTTTTGTGAAATACGAATTGTACCGCCATCTTTATTTAATTTGAAAGGAAGAAATAGTGGTCCCCCATAGTTGTCTCCGTTTGCCCACAAAATTAAATATCCTCCTGCAGGAATAGTAGTTTTGGTTGGTGCACCGTATGGTATTTGATATTTGGTTGGTACTAAAGCATCGTCGCTTATATATAAGCCAGCTAAGTCTATTGCGGCAGCACTTGCATTATATAATTCTATCCAATCGTTGTATTTACCATATTCGTTTGCATATATCGTAGCATTCGATGCCATAATTTCGTTTACTTTAAGATTGGTAACAGTAGGACGTGCCTCGAAAACAGCACGAATGGTATAAGCACCTGTTATTGTAAGGTTATATTGTTGGTCGGTAGAAAGGCTTGTGCCACTGCCATTTTCCCAACGTACAAATCGATACCCATCGGCAGGAATTGCATTCATGCGAATAGGTGTATTGGCATATTGTTGTCCTGAATATCCCGGAGTTACAGTTAATCCGCATAAAGTAACCGAACCTTGAGACGCAGTATAATTTACCGTTAATGTTTGCCAGCCTTTGCTGCCAAATTGTGAATTTATATGTGAACGAGCTTGACTTATTCGTGAAGTCCCCCACGATATCATGGCATCTGTATTATATCCCGAATTTACTCCGCGAGTCCATTCAGCGTCGTTGTATGTGTCGCGTTCTGTTTTTATAAGATTTTCTATATCGTTGGCAATAGTATTTAATCGAGTAGTTCCATATACGGTATTAATCATAAATGCATAGCGTTGAATAAACTCATTCTTAAAGTCAGCATTTTCCATCATTTTTCTAAATAGTAATGTTGCCCATGCATGTGATTCTGTAGTTGATAATGTTCTCGATAAGTTGTTGGAATATGCTTCGCCACCCCATAATCCATATCCAAAATCGGTATCGTATAATGGAAATCTAAATTTACCATTTTCTACCCGAGGACGCCATAATCGTGCATTGTTTGCTGGCCAGTCGGTGTTTTGACAATAAATTTGTGCTATGTAATAGTTTATCATATTGTCTACATCAACATATTTTGTTCGCATTATTTCATAATTCGACGCAACGGTCATACTATTAGCATTTACAAATGCCATCATTTCGTTATACCGTTCGGCATCGCCCTCGCTTGGTTCATATATTTTCTCGTCGCCGTTTATTTTTAGCAAATCCATGTCACTGGCATCAGCATATGAATGATAGGCTGCAAATAAATTTTCGTCGTAGCGTTCGCGCATATTTATTAAGCCCCAATATTCACCATTTAGGTACATTACAACCGGCTGATAGTCTTGAGTTTCTAAGTCAACTTGTCCGCGAACTATACTTTGAATAATAGCATCGCGGGCAAAGTTTCCCATTTCCCAGTCGTTACCCGAATTACGTAAAATAAACGATTTGTATTCCGATAATCCGTCGGCACCAAATAATTGATATTGCATTGAACCTTGTTCGTATTTGTTTTTCATTACAATATTCAATGATTTTAAATCGTAACTACGCGAAACAGCCCCCATGGTAGAAATGCCGGCATTTACTCCAAATTTCCTACTTCCCGAAGCATCAAAGAATTCAATATGCCCTTTGCGTTCCCAGTCCTGATACCAATTGGCGGTAACATTACCATTGCTTACGCCATTTGTTCCTTGAATGTAAATTCCACTATCGGCACTAAAAAAGTTATTAAAATCTGTGGTTATAGAAACTACCGGAAGCGTAGGTTTTCGCATATTTATAAAATATGTCTGTCCTGCTGTATTGCTCGGTAAATAGTCGGGGTGGAATACTTTTGCTTTTATAACATATCCATATTCGCGTGTGCCATCATAATATCCATAAGGATACGACAGGTCTGATGGCCATTGATATTTTTGAATTCCCGTTTTGTTTAAGCGATTGTTCCCGTATTTTTGTGTGGTTTTGGTAGTCTTTTGAGCTGTTATTGTACCCGAATATATAGGTGATGATGCTGTTGGTTCACTTCCATCGGTAGTATAGCGAATTACGGCACCAGTTAAAGATGACGTTAATGTTATAGATTGGTTGGAATTATAAAAACCACCTTGGATGTTGAAATTTGGTTTTGGTGCCAATCCTTTAACAACTGTTGATACATTTGAAGTTCCGGGGGTTGGAGCGGTTAATAATGCCCATTCACCTGCACCGTTTATGGTACGACCAAACGAAAAATCTGTTTCAATTACAGGGTATCTTACAGAATCTTGAAACAACATGGTATTTGAGTACAATAGCAGTTTTTCACCGTCTACTCCCAATTTATAATTGGTATGAAGATTTAAATTTTTACCGTCGGCCCATACTAATAAATAGCCCTTTGCAGCTATAGACGTACCGGTAGGTATTTGCCATTTTCGTGGTTCGTCTTTATCGTCGGTCAAATAATATCCACCTATATTTACACTTGAAGTACCCGGATTATACAATTCTATCCAATCTCCATATTCTAAATATTGTGGGTCTTTTATTGTTTTTGTATTCGAAGATTGAACTTCGTTAATTTTGATTTGTGAATAACTGTGTGTAAAACTTACAATGAGTAAAAAAAATACAAGTAGCTGTTTCTTCATATGATACTCTCTATTAAAAAAATAAAACCCCTTTTATAAATGCCGATTGTCTTTTGTTGACAATTTATATTGTTCAAACCCGATATTAAAAGTAATAAAAAATTAACATTCTTTATAAATTGAAAATCAATACGTTTAATCACGAAATTTTTAAAAATCGGGAACTTCAAACTTACAATTTTTTAACAATTCAATAACACGATTTTTTAGATTTTTTTGTGGATTTTTTAAAATTGAGTATAAGCATGTAAATTGAGATTCGAAATCATTGTGGTAAAAAAATGTCTGAATGTCTGAGTGTCTTAATATCATAGAGGGTACTTTCAAAATTATTTGTAACCCAATGCACCGCAAGGTACATAATCTCGGTAGAAATAGAACAATACGGAAACAGTACCGCGAAATCTTTATACATTCAGACATTGAGACCTTCAGATTGTGAAATGATAAAATACTATATGCTGAATGATAAAATTATATGCATGTTTCTTTGTGAAATGTTGTATTTTTACTTTCTGATATACATTTAATAAATATACCTATGAAATCTTTTTGTATTGCTTGTTTGTTTTCTTTAGTATTACTCTTTCAAGCACAGGGACAACAGTTGATTCAACATAAAGGAAATGAACATTTTTTTAGTGGGATAAATCTTGCGTGGATGCAATTTGGTAACGATTTAACTCAGTTCAATCCGGTTACGTTTACAGCAATTATGAAAAATGTAGCTAACGCCGGAGGTAATTCTGTACGATGGTGGATACATGTGGATGGACGAAGCACACCTACCTTTGCTAATGATACGGTAATTGGCATAAGTGAACAGGCTTTAGATAATTTAGAATTAGCACTTGATATTGCTGCCGAACAGGGAATAGTTGTAAGTTTATGTTTGTGGTCGTTTGATATGTTGCATATTAAAAAAGATTCAGAAACTGAAGTATATGCTGACAATAGATTACGAATTAATCGCCGATTGCTCGAAGATTCCGCTGCAAGTATGGCGTATGTCAATTATGCTCTTATTCCTATGGTCGAAAGATTGAAAGGGCATACCGCAATTTTATGTTGGGAAATTTTTAATGAGCCCGAAGGCATGACTTCAATTGCTAATTGGCCACATATAGAACGGGTAAATATTACCTATATTCAGCGATTTATTAATTGGACTGCGGGTGCAATTCATAGAACAGACCCCGAAGCTAAAGTATCTAATGGCAGCTGGAATGCACGGGCTGCAGCAACCGTACCTACTATTTATGGTTCTAAAAATTATTATACCGACGCCGAATTGTTTGATAAAGGTGGCGATGTCGATGGGTATTTGGATTTTTATATGTTACACTATTACGCCGATTATAATTCAGACAAATATTCTCCTTTTCATAATCCTGTAGCATATTGGCAATTAGATAAACCTCTCTTGATTGGTGAATATTCGGCTCATGGTATTATTCGACAAGACGATGAACCATTTGCACCTTCGTCTGAACTTTCGGCAACCGAAGCTATGACGTATTTGTTCGATAACGGATATGCAGGTGGTTGGGGCTGGACGTATACCGGTCACGATGGAAATGGGAATTTAAATGATATGAAATATGTATTGGATTCGCTTAAAAAAAACTATCCCGAATTAATAACAATACCTCGAGATCCTAATCATAACTACATGCCTAAAAATATTAGTCGATTAAAAGATACGTTGTTGTTTGTAAATTCCAATAGTGTGCCGGCTTATCTTAATCTAAATGAATATTTTGTAGATGAAAATGAACTTACTTATACAATAAACACACACGGACCGGTAACTGCATCTATTGTTCAAGATTCGTTGGTGGAATTGTCGGTTATACCCGATTCGGTGGGATTAAGTAAATTTACAATTGTGGCGACCGATGCGGGAGGAAAAACAGCGTATTCTGTGTTTAGTGTTGTTGTTCGCGATTCGGTAATTCAAAGTGCAAATAGATTATTATATGCTTTTGTTACTGCATCGAGCGAAGAAGATACTGTAAAACGAGCTCCATTATGCAACGATGGCGATATTTCTACTCGTTGGTCGAGTGCATATTCTCATACAGAGTGGCTCGAATTCGATATGTTAGATACTTTTGAAATTTCGCGTATTACCATGTCGTGGGAAGCTGCGTATGCCGATGAATTCGATATTCTTGTGTCAACGAATAAGCAAGATTGGACGCAAGTATTTACAGTTGGTCAAGGTCAAAAATCTAAACTTAATATCGTATTCGATGCTGTAGAATGTAGATATGTGAAAATTCAATTAAAAAAACGTGCAACAAGTTGGGGGTATTCATTATATGAAGTTGAAGCTTACGAAGATAATGCAGCACAAGACAATGTTGCACCTGTTGCTTCTACAACACCATTGAGTGTTAAAATAAATGCATATGCCAGTTTTTCTATGCTTTTTCCGCGTACACGTTTTACCGATGCAAACAACGATGTGCTTTCGTTTACAGCAAGTTTAGCTGACGGGAATCCGCTTCCGCAATGGGTTCAATTTAACCCTCATACATTGGCTATTACTTCTAATACTACAACTATTGCCGATACCGGTATGTATACTATTCGCATTACAGCTACCGACTTTTTTGGCGAACAAGCAGTGTACGATTTTCCGTTTAAAGTTGAGGACCCTTCAAGTTCTGTTTCTTCTATTTTGCCACAATGTGAATTGTATCCTAATCCGGTATCAGAAACATGTTATTTCAAATTACCTTATGCGTATTCAGAAATGGTAAGCGTTACAATATATAATAGCTTTGGAATTGTTGTGTCAAAAATAAATACACAATGTATTCAAGGTGCAGGCGAAATATCGGTACAACATCTTGTTCCGGGAATGTATACCATAATTATAACCGACAAGCTTACTTCGTATACACAGCGTATAATTAAAAAGTAATTACTAAAGATTCACCTGAGAAAATAGCTGAAAATTATGTTTACATAAAAAATATGATTAGTCGCAATTATAACAGTTATGGTAAAAGCATCTAAAATTTGATTCCATTTTTTTTCTTAATGACATAAATGTAATAGGACTTTGGGGTTACCCACAGCCATTCAACTAAGTAATCGTTAAAAAATGAAGTTAATGCGTAGATTAGCAGCTTGCCCTAAACTATATTAATTAATTCCGAACTTGCAAGTGCATTTTCCTATTTCTTTATTGTATTTTCTTGTCTTGTTGCTTTGTTGGCAACTTCATTGTCTATAAATATTTTGATTTTTATGTAAGGTATCATACTTTTTGCTGACATATTGAAAAAAATATATTTTTTGGATTATTCGATTATATTGGGTAAAATTAGTATATTTGAAAAACTAAAAATAGAAACAAATAAAAAACAAAATACTATGAAAGCAACTGTTTTACAAAGTATGAATCAACAAATAAACGCTGAATTATACTCATCATATTTATATTTATCAATGGCTGCCTGGGCTAATTCAAAAGGATACAAAGGTATAGCTAATTGGTTGCAAATTCAGTCGAAAGAAGAATACGCACATGCTATGAAATTTTATGCGTATGTTGAAGAGCGAAATCATACTCCCGAATTATTTGCAATAGAAAAGCCTGAAAGTTCATGGAATGGTATTGTTCATATGTTTGAACAAGTATATGCTCACGAACAAAAAATTACCGCTCTTATCAATAATCTGTATACATTGTCTCTTAAAGAAGAAGAACATGCTACTTCATCATTTTTAAAATGGTTTATTGATGAACAAGTAGAAGAAGAAGCTACCGTATGTGCTATTATTGATGAAATTAAATTGGCCGGCGAAGTTGGTCCTGGCATGTATATGATTGATAAAGAATTGGCTCAACGAGTATTTGTTGACCCCACTACTACAGCAGAATAATAATTTAAATATTAACGAATAAAAAGTATAGACTATGAAAAAATATGTATGCGAACCATGTGGTTACATTTACGATCCTGTTGAAGGAGATCCTGATGGTGGAATTGCTCCCGGAACTTCGTTTGAAGATATACCTGAAGATTGGGTATGCCCTATTTGTGGGGTAGGCAAAGAAGATTTTGTATTACTCGAAGAATAATAACTAACTACACACATACCCCTTTGTGCTTTTGTACATGGGGGTATTGTTTTTTTATATACACATGAAAGCAACAAACATTAAAGAAGGAATATATTGGGTAGGAGCTATAGATTTAAGTGTGCGAAATTTTCACGGATATTTAACCCAACGAGGTACAACATATAATGCCTATCTTATAATTGACGAAAAAATAACATTAGTAGATTCTGTAAAAGAAACTCATACCGACGAAATGCTTTCTCGCATTTCATCAATTATAGACCCATCAAAAATCGATGTCATAATTTGTAATCACGTAGAACCCGACCATTCGGGAGCTATTTCGGCAATAGTTGAAAAAAATCCAAATGTTACAGTAGTTACTTGTGCATCGGGGAAAAAAGGTTTGGAACAACACTATTATGGCAATTGGAATTATCATATTATAAAAACAGGCGATACGTATTCTATAGGTAAACGATCGTTTGAATTTTTACTTACTCCTATGGTTCATTGGCCAGATAATATGATTTGTTATATGCCCGAAGAAAAAATCTTATTTTCAAATGATTCATTTGGGCAACATTATGCAACATCTGCTCGATTCGACGATGAAGTTTCGAAAGATGAGGCCTTGTACGAAGCTAAAAAATATTTTGCAAATATTGTGCTTCCGTATTCTTCGCAAGTTTTAAAAGAACTCGAAGCGGCATCAAAATTTGATATTGAACTTATGTGTACCAGTCATGGTATCATTTGGAAAAAATATATTGCCGATATTGTTCAGCTATACAATACATGGGCACGAAACGTTACCAAGAAAAAAGTTGTTATAGCATACGACACTATGTGGAAAAGCACCGAAAAAATGGCGTACGCACTGTACGAAGCTTTTGAGCAAGAGGGCTACGAAATAGCTCTGCGAAATTTACAAGTAAACCATGAATCCGATGTAATGACCGACGTTATTGATTCTGAATATATCTGTGTAGGCTCTCCTACATTAAATTCTGAAATGATGACTAATGTTGCAGGATTCCTAACATATATGCGTGGTCTTGCTCCCAAGGGTGGCAGAAAAGCAATTGCTTTTGGTTCGTTTGGATGGAACGGAAAAAGTATTCCGGGTGTTGAACAGTATTTGAAAGATTGTAATTATGATGTAAAAGCAGTATTTACTCATCAATACCGACCTACAAAAGAAGATTTACGAGCTATTACTCAAAAAACTATAGAAATTATTAACCAATAAACATATAAATTATGACAAAACGAAGCGAAGTATACCAATGTGGCTTATGTGGCAATATTGTAGAAGTATTGCACCAAGCAGCGGGAAAATTAGTGTGTTGCGGACAAGCAATGAATTTGCTCGAAGAAAATACAAAAGATGCAGCTACCGAAAAACATGTGCCTGTAATTACAAAAATTGAAGGTGGTTACAAAGTTACTGTAGGCGAAGTATTACACCCAATGCAACCCGAACATTTTATTGAATGGATAGAATTAATAGCGGGTGATGAAATATATAGAAAATATTTGAAGCCCGGCGATACCCCCGAAGCTGTATTCTATACAAAAGCTACCGATGTATATGCACGTGAATTTTGTAATTTACACGGTAATTGGAAATCGTAACGTTTTAAATTAAAAAACATATCCCCGTTTGTTATTCATTCGGGGATTTTTTTTATTTTTATGCATTAAAACATTTATATACTTTGTAATGTTTTTATCCGAAAACACTCTAAAAGATAAAATAATTTAAAATTTACACATGAAAATAGGATTTATAGGTTTAGGGAAAATGGGCAGTAATATGGTTCAACGACTTTTATTGCACAATCACGAAGTGGTGGTATTTGATTTTAATACATCAATAGTTGCAGATCTCGAAAAAAAAGGAGCTATAGCAGCAAGTGATATCGAAGATATGATTCAAAAACTGCCCGACACAAAAATTGTTTGGCTTATGGTTCCTGCCGGAAAACCGGTTGATGATACTATTACTAAATTATTGCCCATGCTTCAAAAAGGCGATATTCTTATAGATGGTGGTAATTCGTTTTGGAAAGATTCGCAAGCTCGTGCCGCACGAACAGCATTTAAAGGGGTAGAATATATAGATTGTGGTACCAGCGGCGGTGTGTGGGGGTTACAAAACGGATATTGTCTTATGTATGGTGGCAATGAACAAACATGTAATTCATTAGACCCCATATTTTCAAGTTTAGCAACCGAAGGAGGTTATTTATATTGTGGAAATTCGGGTGCAGGGCATTTTGTAAAAATGGTGCACAATGGAATAGAATATGGCATGATGCAAGCGTTTGCAGAAGGGTTTGAGTTGATGGAAAAATCTCCCTTTGCTCCCGATTTAGATAAAGTTGCAGAACTCTGGCGACACGGAAGCGTTGTGCGTTCGTGGTTACTCGATTTAATTAAAAATGCATTAGACCAAGATCCAAAACTCGATAA
>MWCJ01000010.1 GCA_002069975.1 Bacteroidetes bacterium ADurb.Bin217
AAAAAAACCTTCATTGAATATCGAAATTATTGATAATGAAAGATTAATAGCTGCTGCTTAGGTCGAATTGACGTTAAAATAAGTAATGCATCTTCTCCAAATGCTGCTATTGCTAAAACTATTGACAACACAGTATGGACACCTATATTATTTTCTTGGAATAATGATTCGGAAGGATTAGGAGCAGATGGTATAGCTACTGAAATTGCTGACCAATATACAGATGATTGGTGGAATATTGGATCTACAAACGATTATGATGATAGAAAATGTTCATATTTACGCGGTGGAGTTGCAGCTAAAGTTCCTATGGATGTTGGCAAAATTGTTAAAGTGGTGTTTACCATCGATTACGAAACAGAAGTTGCAACTGATAAGATTTTAAAAATAAAAAATATTAAAGTTGGTACCGGATTTCCTGGATTTCCAGATTTCCCTTCTCCATGTGGTATCACTATCGAAACTATCTCAGGTGCTCTGTTGGAAGTGGTTATGGGTGTTATCTACTCTGCAGGTGCTATCACAGTTACTAATGTTGCAGGTCAAGTTGTTAAAGTTGCTGATAAAACATTAGAAATTTCTTCTTTACCTGCTGGTGTTCTTGTAATCACTGCTGCTGAAGGTACAGCTAAAATCATAAAATAATCCTATGTAATTAGATTACATTATAAAACCTCACAAGTTAGAGTGGGGTTTTTCATGCATTCTTACATTCTCTACAAAGTGTTTTTGTAATTAAATGAGTTTACTTTATTTGATTTGTTCGCTATCGAGCCACGAACTATAGATGCGTGCAAAGCGTAAATGCTCATCGTATGATTTGGCAAAATTATGATATCCGGAATAATCGGGGCGAGCACAGAAAAAGATATACGCATGTGATTCATGATTCAATACGGCTTCAATATCAGCTTTTTGGGGTGTACATATCGGCCCGGGGGGTAACCCATTGTTTCGGTATGTATTGTAAGGTGAATTTACAAGTAAATGTCCTTTGTAAATCCGTTTGAGACTAAAATCACCAATAGCATATTTAACAGTTGGATCTGCTTGTAAAGGCATGTTTTGTTTAAGGCGATTGATGTAAACTCCCGCAACTCGTGGTTTTTCGTCGATTTTGTTAGTTTCTTGATTAACAATAGAAGCTATAGTCATAATTTGTTGAGGCGAAAATCCCATAGAATGAGCTTTATTTATTCGTTCTTCATTCCAATATGTTTTGAATTCTTTATGCATTCTTAACAGAAACCCCTTCGCACTCGTATTCCATTTGCATTCATATGTGTCGGGCAAAAATAAACATATAGCTGTTTCTTTAGAAAATCCTAGAGAATCTAAAAATTCTTGGTTAGAAATTAATTCTAACATTTCGTTGTAATCAGCTTCAATTTTGGGAGCAACGGCTCGTACAATATCGTCGGCGTATCTGCCAAAACGAATGGTAACATCTACAGTTTCTCGTTTACCCGAACGGAATAGTAATACTAAATCTTTATTTGACATGCCGCTTGAAAGTTTATACAAGCCCGGATATACATGCTGTTCTAATGATACTATTTTTGAAAGAAATGTAAATCCTATACTAGATTCAAAATGTATTTCGTCTGATAATTTTTGAGTTGCTTCAGATAAAGTTGAGCCGGTAGGTATTGCAAATAAATAGTTTTCAGAGCCTTGAGGGATAGAAATGGCAGGTTTAAAAAAAACAGTATATGTCAACCAAAAACTAAAAATGAATACAATACCTACGAATATGCCAATATATTGAAGAGCTTGAGATTTTTTTGATTTTTTTGCCATATTATTCTAACTGTTTGCGAGTTATAGTATGTATTTCGCCTGATTTGCAGCCAATATAAAACATGTTGTTTGTAAATTGTAATGAAGTTACATCTCGACCAAACGAATAGCGTTCAACATGCCAATGTTGTCCAAAATCATTGCTAATATATATGGTGTTACTTTTTCCTATTGCTATTACATTTCCGTATGAATCACCGGCAATATGGCGTAATTCGAAACGTGTATCTACTGATTTTTTCCAAACAGAATCTGTTAAAGAATATGTGAAAATTTTACCATCATATGTAGTGCTATATATTGTGTTTTCTCCTGAATATGCTATACTTGTAAAATTATACCCGCCTATATCTTCGTATTTTTTAATGGTACTATTGTTAGAAAAACGTATTATTGAACCATATGCAGCAATATATGCTTGGGTGCTGTCAACAATTGTCATATCGTTTACGCCCGCTTGCATTTGTATGCTAGTAAAAGGGTACAGTGAATTGTTTGATGTAATATAAACATTTCCTTCTAACATATTTTGCTCTCCTATTGCGTATATTGGGGTGTTATTGTGAATAAATAGTTTTCTAAAGTCTGATTTATCTGCTTCCCAAAAATAAGAAAATGAATTGTATGTGTTCCACGTTTTACCTTTGTCTGTGCTTGTAAGAATACTCATACTATCGCCACACGCCCATATTTTTGAATCGGTAGCTACTATGTCATACATTACTTGATTTGTAGGAGTAGTAGTGTATTTTTTTGAAGTAATATTATACACGAATATTGACCCTTGATTTTCTTTATTTTTACCGGCAACTAATAATAGAGTATCCTCAAAAGGTTCTATGTCAAGAATTTCTATTCCTTCAATTAAACCTAATGCTCCGTAATTTATTTTTTCTTTTTTACTGCAATTAGAAAAAAATAATAAGAAAATAAGCAGAATGCCCCATAGTATGCTCGATGAATGTATATTAGGTTTTTTCATAGAAATATTTTTATATTAACATAATGTAATACAAAGCATTAGATTAAATGTAATGCTCTATATTTTTTATTCAAATATAGAAAAAAATATAAGAGGTTGTATGAGTTTTATAATTTTGTGTTGAATTAGAGCGTGTAAATAGTTGTTAATAAAAACCTATAACACCAATTTAGTGTAAATAATTTTTTTTGTATTTTTGATTGAATATGAACTATAATTAAATCAATGCGTTAATAAAAATGATACCGTGGAATAAGAATTTTTTTTCAAAATTCGTGCAACCATTTTTTAAAAACTATTGTCTTACTAATAACAAAGAAAATAATGTTTACCGAAAAAGAAATAATTGATGGTTGTATAAAGAATGATCGGAAAATGCAAAAAGCTCTTTATGAGAAGTATGCATCGAAACTCTATGCTTTGTGTTTGCGGTATGCTAAAGATAGAGCCGAAGCCGATGATATGTTGCAGGAGGGATTTATAAAAATATTTACCAAAATTGAACAATTCTCGCAAGAGCATTCATTTGAAGGGTGGATAAAACGAATAGTTATTAATACAGCAATTACTCATTACAATCAAAATTTAAAACATTATTATCAAGAAGATATAGATGAAATAAATGAATCGGAAATAAAAAAAGAAGAAATATATGAAGCTGAATATTCAAAAGAAGAGTTGTTGAGTGTAATACACAGTCTCGCCGATGGATATAGAATGGTGTTTAACCTTTATGTAATAGAAGGATATAAACATAAAGAAATATCAGAAATTTTGGGGATTGATATAGCAACATCAAAATCGCAGCTTCATAGAGCAAAAAAGATTATTCAAGAACGATTAGAAGAAATAACCAAAGAAAAAAACAATTGAGATGCACAATATTGGAGATAACATAGAAGACATATTCGGCAATGCATTTCGCGATGCAGAGATTGCTCCGCCATCTCATTTGTGGAAATCGTTGGAGTCTTCGCTCGAAAAAGAACAGGGAGTTGAAGCTTTGTATAAAAAAGCTTTTGTGAATACTGCTATACAACCATCTAAAAAAATATGGTATCGAATATCATATATATTGTTTTTACGAGGATTTTTAACATTTAAACCAACTTCATTTAATGTATATTATGCTGCTCTAACAGCATTGGTTGGTGTAGTTAGTGTTGCTTTGTGGCCATCGAAAAATACGCAAGATGTTACAAAAAATTCATCTCAAGTAGAAGTAGTAGCTCCGTTGTCGCAAGAAAAAATTCAAGAAGAAACACAAGAAATACAGCAATCAAATAATACAACTAATTCTACTGGTAGTGAGTATGTTAAATCACAAGAAAAAGTGCCGGCTGTTCAAAAACAAACAACCGTAGAAGTGACAGCTCCCGTGTCTCTTGAAACATTTGATTTTTCTAAAGTTAAAATAATTGGAGTTACAAAAATATGTGCTTCATTACTGGCTGAGTATGCTATAGATGGTGTTCCGGTTGAAAGCGAAATAGAATGGAATTTACAGTCTAAAGACGGTGTTTTTAAATTTATTTCGAGTCGCAAAATTTCGGCAATATGGAACAAGGGTGGAAATTATACGGTATGGGCTACAGTAAAGGTTGGAAATACAAAGAAAAAAATAGAATTGCCTGTAATGGTTGATGCAAATGTGGAGCCTGTGATTAAAGGAAAAAACAAAGTGTGTGAAGGCATAGAAAAACAATTGTATTCTGTAGATGAACCAGTCGATAAAAATATTCAATACGAATGGAAAACTTCGTTTAATTCTGTTGATTTTATAGGAAATAAATATATTCATGTAAATTGGAAAAAAAGCGGACGCGATACATTATTGGTTTCACGTATAAATACTGAAACGGGTTGTAAGTCGCAATCGTCTATGGTGGTAACAATAATGCCTAAGCCGGTAATAGATTTTGAAATGGTTCCATTAGGTAATTCTGAGTTTCAATTTACGTATACAGGTCCAATTAAAAAAGGTGTGCAAGTAGCTTGGTTTATTGATGGTAATGAATTTAACGAACAGTCTATAGTATACGAAAATAGAGGAATTGGAACTTCTATGGTTACATTACAAGTAACAGATAAAAATAATTGTTTAAATAGTATTCAACGAGAAGTTTCATTTAATAAACATATTCTATTTGTTCCTAGACAATTTAATTTAGACAATGTTGATGGCTTTATGCCTCAAACTAATCAAGCATTGCAATCATATAAAATAGAAATATTCAATCCTCGTAACGAAAAAATTTGGGAATCGTCAGAATTAGTTAATGGAAAACCAGGAAAATCATGGGATGGAACATATAAAGGAAATCCTGTTCCTCGTGGTAAATACGTGTGGCGTATTAGAGCCGTGTTTGACGACGGTACTGTATGGAAAGGATTAATGCAGCCTACCGGTGAAATTAAACCAAGCGGCATTGTAATAATTGAAAATTAATACAACTTCATAAATACCTTACTTTTAGAACGCTTTGTACTTTCTTGCAGAGCGTTCTTTTGTTATGCATTGGTAATAGCAAGAAAATATATGTATATTTGTATGTAAATTATTTTTAAAGATGAATCTTACTTCGTTGTATGCAATTATTGTAGCAGGTGGTAAGGGAATGCGAATGCAAAACGATATTCCCAAGCAATTTTTGATTTTATCTGGTAAGCCGGTGTTACAGCATAGTTTGGAAGCATTTTATAGATATAATAATAGTATTCAGTGTATTGTTGTGTTGCCTAAAGATCAAATTTCCTATTGGCAACAATTATGTGTCGATTATAATTGTATGGTTCCTCATACTATTGCTGAAGGTGGAAGTGAGCGGTTTTTTTCGGTGTTGCATGGGCTACAGTATATTACTTCGCACGGCTTTGTAGCTATTCACGATGGTGTACGCCCGCTTGTTAGTAATGAAATAATAGCTCAAGGTTTTGCATATGCACAGCAATATTTAGCGGCAATACCGGTAATTGATTCGGTAGATTCTTTACGTTATGTCGAAAAAAATACAACCTATGTGGTTAATCGTGAGCCAATAAAACGAGTTCAAACTCCTCAAGTTTTCGAAACTAAAACTTTATTACACGCTTATACTCTTGGATATGATTTGCACTGTACCGATGATGCTGCTGTGTGGGAAAAGGCCGGAAATACGGTGTTTTGCTACAAAGGTGACGAAAAAAACATAAAAATTACAACCCCACTTGATTTGTGTACTGCAGAACTTTTAATAAACATGTGATACATACAGTATGAAAATATTGCAACAAACATATGAATATTTACATCCGGTAACATTAGCTTTTTTCGATACAACTATTGAAAAAAATTATCATCAATCATACAGAGAAACATATTTGATGGCTAATAGATTGTGTATTTTTTTAGGTATTGGATTATATGCAACATTTGGTATTATTGATTTTTTTCATTCAGAAGAGACCAATACTTTGTATCAAACAATCCGTTATGGAATAACCATACCTATTTCGGTAATTTTATTTTTTTTTAGTTTACAAACATCTATTGCAACTAAAAATCATACTCTGTTTACGTTAGGATTATTGTTTTTTTCGACGAGTATACTTGTAATTAATTTATTATCGCATCAAACAACATTTTCAACATATACTATGGGCTTAGTAATTTTGTTTTTCTTTGGACAAAATTTTCTTAAAATCTCATTTTTTAGATCAACATTGATTTTACTTATTGTATTGTTGGTGTACGAGATTTATACTATTTTTTTTAAACAGCTTCCGATAGAAGTATTTGTAACGACTTCTTTTTTTCTATTTGTTAGTTTTTTGTTAAGTACATTTGCCAGCTATTTTTTCGAACTTATCGATCGTAAAAATTATTGGAGTAGTTTACAGGTGCAAAAAACAAATGAAGAATTAAAAAGCTTGCAAAAGCTTATGGAACAAAAAGTTGCCGAGCGAACCAATACGCTCGAACGGGTTGTTAAAGAATTACAACTTGCAAAAGCAAAAGCTGAAGAAAGCAATATCATAAAATCAACATTTTTATCTACTATTTCGCATGAAATTCGCACTCCGCTTACTAGTATATTAGGGTTTACCCAATTAATAACAAAAGCAAAATCGTATGATGAAAAAACACAGGTATATGCTTCGACCATTGAAAAAAGTATAGCTGAATTGCTTGATATTATGTCTAATATTCTTACTCTTTCAGAAATTCATAACGATAGACTCGAAAAATCGACAACAACCGTGAATTTTAAAGCTCTCAAAAAAAGCATATTAGGTATAAGTGAAGAAGTCTTGGCACGGCGAAAAAAAATCTTAAGTTCCAAATTATTAGTAATGAACCTTTAGATATAGAGATTCCGATAGGGGAAAAAGAATTACTAATTGTAATAAAGCAATTAATTGATAATGCCGTAAAATATACGGGAGTAGGTCATTTTAGCATTGAATGTATAGTAAATGATTTAGGAATGTTTCAAATAAATGTAAAAGATACAGGTATTGGTATTAATGCGGAGAATTTACATTCCATTTTTGATTTTTTTATTCAAGAAGATCAACTAGATACTCGAATGTATAATGGAATCGGTGTTGGTTTGTCTATTTGTAAAGGAATAGTAACAAAAGCAGGGGGTAAAATATGGGTTGAATCTGAAAAAAATAAAGGTTCAACATTTTTTGTTACTATTCCTATTGAATATAATAATGATTAATATAAATAAGTATGAGTACTGTTGAACAAAAATTACTTGATTTTACTGAGAAGATTATTCCTTGGCTTCTGAGTCATGGAATTAAAATATTGGCAATAATAATAATTGCCTATATTATTAATAAAATAATTTACAAAATAATAGACCGTGCTGTTAGAATTGCTGTGGTAAGCGATAGATATTCATCACGTGAGGCAGAATTGAAACGTGAAGAAACCTTGATAAGTATTTTTACAACAACAGTAAAAATTGCACTTATTGTTATAGTATCGCTTATGGTTCTTAAAGAAATGGGGCTGGATATAGCACCACTTCTTGCCGGTGCCGGAATTGTAGGTTTAGCTCTTGGATTTGGCGGGCAATATCTTATTCGCGATATTATTTCGGGATTATTTATAATTCTCGAAAACCAATATCGTGTAGGTGATGTTATTCGAATTGATTCTACCGGAGGTATGGTCGAAAATATTTCGTTACGAATGACAACACTTCGCGATAATGCTGGCGTGGTTCATCATATTCCTCATGGTGATATTAAACGTGTTTCTAATTTATCTAAAGATTTTTCGCGAATTAATTTAGATATAAGTGTTTCGTATAATGTTGATATTGATAAGGTTATTGCTGTAATTAATAAAGTTGGAGCAGAATTGGCTCTGGATCCTGAATGGAAAGATCGAATTATTACACCTCCTCAATTTATTCGTTTAGATAGTTTTGCCGATTCTGCTTTGATTCTTAAAATTAATTGCGATGTGCAACCTCTTAAACAATGGGAGGTAAGTGGTGAAATGCGTAAGCGATTAAAATATGCTTTCGACAAAGAAGGTATAGAAATCCCTTTCCCACAACTTGTTGTTCATGGAATTTCAAAATAATTGTAATAAAAAAGCTCGTTACATGGCAGTAAAAAAGTATTAAAAAAACATTTGTTTTTTTAATAAAGTAATACATTTGCCTTGAAAACATGTAATGTTTCTGAACGTACCTTGTCTATATAAAGAAATAATAATTCAAACATAGTGATATGAAAATAGTAAAAAATAACGTTGTTTCGCTCACGTATATATTACGTAAAAACGATAACTCAGGAGAAATTTTAGAAGAATGTACAACCGATAGACCTCTCGAATTTGTATTCGAAAGTGGTATTATGCTTCCTCATTTTGAAAAAAATATTGCCGGATTAGAATCAGGTAATTCATTTGATTTTACTCTTACACCAGATCAGGCATATGGAGAAGTAAATGAAACTGCTATTGTTGATGTAAGTCGAGATATATTTATTATTGATGGTGTATTGCGTGATGATTTACTTGAAGTTGGTAAAATTATTCCAATGCGAGATAATTCCGGCAGCCCGCTTAATGGTAAAATTATAGAAGTAGATGCAATTGGAAATAAGGTAATTATAGATTTTAATCATCCACTTGCTGGAAGTACATTACATTTTAACGGAAAAATTGAAAGTGTACGTGAAGCTACTGCCGATGAAATTGCTTACGGAATGCATGGGCAAGGTGGTTGCGGTTGTGGAAGCGGTGGATGTGGAAGCGGCGGTTGTTCTGACGATGATGATTGCTGCGGAAGTGGAGATTCTGGCGGCTGCGGAAGCGGCGGTTGTGGATGTAGCCATTAGTGGGGTATAGGGTATACGGTGTATGGTTTACGGTATATGGTGTAAGGATAAAACTCAAAATCGATTTATATCTAAAATTTAATATTTGATTCTCCAATGAAGCTGAAAACTCTATTGACTTTTCCCTATATTTGTAGGATATTCTTTTTCAACTTTATTAGTTCATGATTGGTATACTTGGAATAAGTCACAAAACAGCTCCTTTGGATATACGCGAAAAGTTTGCGTTGTCGCATGCGGATATACCATTGTTTGCCGAAGAATTGCAAAAACAAGCAAATTTCTCAGATATTGTTGTAATTTCTACGTGTAATAGAACTGAAATTTATTTTTCGCAGCAAGTACACGATGGCTTTACTGCATCTATTCTACTGTTCAATTGTTTAATTGCATTTAAGAAAATTGACTTTGCTGCAGAACGGTTTTTTTATACGTATATAAATGATGATGCTGTAGCACACTTGTTTAAAGTATGTGCCGGAGTTGATTCCATGATTGTTGGGGAAGACCAAATTATTGGGCAAGTTAAAGATGCATATGTCTATTGTACCGAATTAGCGTTAACAGATGCTGTACTTATGCGTTTGTTTCAAAAATCGTTCGAAGCCGGTAAAAAAGTTCGCACAAATACGTGTATAAATTCGGGAGTAACTTCTGTAAGCTATGCAGCTATAGAATTTTGTTCGAGTCGTATTTCTAATTTTTCTGAAACCTCGGTTTTGCTTATTGGAACAGGAGAAACCGGCACTTTAGCATTGCAAGGTTTTGCTGCAAAAGGCGTTACAAAGATTTTTGTGTCGAATAGAACTCCGGAACATGCAACTAAAATTATTTCTGAATATTCAGCCGAATTTATACCAATTAATCAGTTAATACAATCATTGTTCAAAGCCGATATTATAATTACTGCTACTAATGCAGGGCATGCCTTTATTACTGCCGATCAAATTCGTGAAAGTATTCATTTGCGTAATAATAAACCTCAGATTTGTGTTGATTTGTCTGTCCCTCGTAATATTGAAGAACAAGTACAGTATATAGAATATTGTACATTAGTATGTGTAGATACTATTCAAGACGTTATTGCAGCAAACAAAGATAAGCGTGTAGAACAAATAGAACATGCTGAAATAATTATACAAGAACTTGTACAAGAATTTATGGAATGGCTTTCATTTCGAGCTTTGCAACCAGCTATTCGGGCTATAAATTTCCATTTGCAAAAAATATATCGCGATCAATATCATGGATATATTGTGGATTCTGCCAAAGATGTGAAAGAAAATATAAAAGATTTTTCGGGATTTCTTACGCAACAATATAGTAGGGAATTAATTAAAAATTTGAAAGAAATTACAGACAACGGACGCAAAGAATTGTATTTGCAGGTAATCAACGATTTGTTTCGTCTTGAAAGATAATACATATGAATACGTTGAAAAGTATACTAATTGGAACACGCGGAAGTAAGTTAGCTTTGTGGCAATCGAATATCGTAAAACAAGCAATTGAAGAAAAGTTTCCTAATATTTCAGTCCGTTTAGAAATAATTCAAACTACCGGCGATAAAATTCTCGATGTGGCATTGTCCAAAATTGGTGACAAAAATCTGTTTACTAAGGAAATTGAACAAGCTATGCTTGAAAATCGAGTAGATATAGCTGTTCATAGTCTTAAAGATTTACCTACAGAGCTGCCCCAAGGCTTGTGTATAGGTGCGGTTTTGCCTCGTGCCGAATGTCGCGATGCTTTGGTTAGCAATAATGGAATTCAGTTACATGAACTGAATTCGAATCATATTATAGGTACTTCATCATTGCGTCGAAAAGCTCAGTTATTGGCATACAATCCGCATTTGCATATTGAAGATGTACGTGGTAATATTGATACTCGATTACAAAAACTTGCTTCGGGACAATATGATGCATTAATTATGGCAGCTGCCGGTTTACAACGCTTAGGATATGAAGATTATATTACGGAAATTATTGATCCTATTGTTATGCTTCCTGCTGTTAGTCAGGGTATTATAGGGGTGGAATGTAGGGAGGCTGATGTCGAAGTATGTGAAGTACTTCAAGCAATTCATGATGATTATACTTGGAATATGGCTTTGGCTGAACGAACATTTTTGAAACAGATGAATGGTGGCTGTCAATTACCTTTAGGTTGTTTTACGCAAGTAAACAATTCTACAATTGAAATAAATGCTACAATTTTATCGGTAGATGGTACAAAAAAATTGCAATTTTCACAATCAGGTCACATTACAAAAGCCGAAACACTTGCAATGCAATTAGCGCAAACGTTTTATGACGCCGGGGCACAAGATATTTTAAACGAAATTCGTTAAATACCTTACATTATGCTTACAAACAAACGTATATTACTAACCGGATCAGTTGATAGTTCTATATCGTTGTCGCATTCATTAGCATTACATGGAGCTTCGGTTCAATTGGTTCCAATGATAGAAATTTTTCCCGTTGAGAGTACTTCCCATATTCACCAATGTGTTTCGAATTTGAATACTTTTGAATGGATTATGTTTACAAGTAAATATGGGGTTTCTTCGTGGTTCGATATGCTGCATGTACACGGTGTTCAAATTCCTCATACTATGAAATTTGCAAGTGTTGGAAGTAAAACAGCTGAAAAATTAACTTCGTATGGTTATATCGCCGACTTTGTATGTAGTAAACACAACGGAAAAGATTTTGCCAAAGAATTTTCTGAATTTTGTAATCATACTGAAACTCGTGTATTGTTTCCTACCGGAAATCTTACACAAAATATGATTGCTCTTACCGTATCTCCGGCTATTTTAATTACAAAATGTATTGTATATCAAACTGTTCCTCCTCAGTACTTTGATGCTTCAATCTTCGATAAAATTCGTGCAAATCAATTTGATTTTATTATATTTACCAGTCCTTCAGGAGTTACAAATTTTGTTGAGTTAAGTAATGAACCAACGTTGTTGCATAAGGCACAGATTATAAGCATTGGGCCTTCAACTACTAAACGGTTGCAAGAATATAATTGCACAACAAGTGTTCAAGCTCAAGAATATACTTCGCAAGGAATATTTGCAATTTTACAACAATTAAATACCTAATAGTATGTTTCCACTTACTCGTCTTCGTCGATTACGTTATAATGCTGTATTACGCGATATGGTTCAAGAAACACGGTTACACCGTACAGATTTTATAATGCCTGTATTTGTTCGTTACGGTTCGAAAATTCAACACGAAATACAATCGATGCCGGGAATTTATCAATGGTCTACAGACAAGGTAGTAGATGAATGTAAACGATTGTGGGATATAGGAGTGCAGTCTATTGTATTGTTTGGTATACCTGAACATAAAGATGAAACAGGAGCTTGTGCTTGTTCTGAACATGGAATTGTGCAACAAGCTACACGTGCTATTAAGCAAGCTCTTCCACATATGTTTGTAATTGCCGACGTGTGCAATTGTGAATATACAACTCATGGTCATTGTGGTACAATTGTAAATGGTGATGTGCAAAATGATATGACCATACATACCTTATCGCAACAATCGGTATCATTGGCTCAGGCAGGTATAGATATGGTAGCACCCAGCGATATGATGGATGGTCGAGTGTTGGCTATTCGTACTGCTTTAGATGGAGCAGGATTTGAAGAATTGCCAATATTGTCGTACTCGGTAAAATATGCATCGGCTTTTTATGGTCCTTTTCGCGATGCTGCCGAAAGTGCACCGCAATTTGGCGACAGAAAAACCTATCAAATGAATCCGGCAAATAGCCGTGAAGCACTGCGCGAAATAGAAACCGATATTGCCGAAGGTGCCGATATGGTTATGGTAAAACCAGCATTGAGTTATTTAGATATTATTCAATCGGTTAAACAATCATGCAATGTTCCGGTAGTTGCATACAATGTAAGTGGCGAATATGCTATGGTAAAAGCAGCTGCACAACGAGGTTGGATAGATGAACAACGTATAGTTAGTGAAATACTTACATCTATTAAGCGCGCCGGAGCCGATAGTATCATTTCGTATCATACCCAAGATATAGTTGGTGCTTTAAATTCATAACTTTTTAACTATAAATATTCTCTGCTCAATGTAATTTGAGTTATATCACCTCATTTTCTGTGTGCGTGTTAGAAATATACAAATCAATATTTTGTATGGTAGTTTGAGCAATTTGCTCAAGAGCTTCGTTTGTAAAGAAACCTTGATGAGCTGTAATAAGCACATTGGGAAATGTCATAAGTCGAGCAATTACATCATCGGCAACTATACTTTCCGATAAATCTTTGAAAAATAAATGTTCTTCTTGCTCATACACGTCTATTCCTAAATATCCGATTTTGCCGGTTTTTAGAGCTTGAATTGCATCTATGGTATGAATCAACCCTCCGCGACTTGTATTAATAATCATTACACCTTGCTTCATTTTTTCGAATTGTGTCATATTAAGCATATGTTTGGTTGCATGATTTAAAGGACAATGAAGTGAAATTATATCGGATTGAGCCAATAATGTATCAAAATCAACATATTGAACTCCTTGGCTAAGAGCTTCTTGTGATTGAACTATATCGTATGCCAATACATTACAGCCAAATCCTTTCATTATTTTTGAAAATGCAATACCTATTTGCCCTGTTCCAACAATTCCAATAGTTTTTTTATATACATCAAATCCTGTAAGTCTTTCGAGCGAAAAATTGTGTTCGCGAACTCTATTAAATGCTTTATGAGTTTTGCGATTCAGAGTCAATAGTAAAGCTACAGCATGTTCTGCAACAGCTTGGGGTGAATATGCAGGAACTCGATATATGCGAATTCCCAACGTATGAGCTTTTTCTATATCTACATTATTGAAACCGGCACAACGCAATAGAATTAATCGTATTCCATGTTTTGCCAATTGTTCAAGAGTGTCCGCTTGTAAATAATCATTTACAAACACACATACCGCATCATAGCCTGGGGTAAGTTTTGCTGTAGCTGAATTCAAAGACACTTCAAAATATTCAATTGTATGATCGGTGTTGGCAATTGCAATATCAAAAAATTGTTTGTCATACATTTTGGTATTAAACAGTGCTATTTTCATATGTATAAAGATTAGAAATTTGTCTGTGGTTTTTATTAAACCGCATAGCTAATATACGTTTTGTTACATATGATATGCAACCAATATTTTATCTGTTTTGTATCAGAAATGTATTGTTAAATCGAATATGCAAAAAAGGAGCTGTTTCTTGTTAAACAGCTCCTTTGATTATGATATCTATTTGTGTTTTTTATTTAAAATTGATTTGTTGCACACTTACAGAGTTTGGTTCGAATGGAGCAAGTGCTTGAATTCTTTCTGTTACAGTTTCATATGCTGCCGAAGGTACTGTTCCGCCTTGAATGAAGCCTGCTTGATTAAAATATCCGGGTGCTTCGGCGTCGGTGAAGTAGCTGTCGAGTAATGCTAACGAGGCAGAGTCGGTTGTTGTTTCTAATTCCGGCCATATTCTGAATATTTCTCGTTCAAATACATTACGAATTGAATATTCTTCAAGAATTTCGGCTCTGTTTTGTTTTTGTAAATTGCTTGGTGGCAGAGCAACTTCAACACAAGCTATATTTTCGGTTTCGTTACTTGATGCAACAAATGCCCAATTAAATCCTTGTTGTTTTTCGGCATCGAAGAAACGTGCATTCGGATGATTAGAGTTACCGCGAACATCAATATAATTTCCATCTTTACCTGCCCATAATTTTATAGCATTGCATGAAAATGGATCTTGTAATGGATTTGCAAGTGGTAAATCGGCTATATATACTGTCATTTCATTGCTATAACCATTAGCATTAGTTTCACTATAGTCTATTCGGAATTTAGCAGTATGCCATGCACTTGTATCGTTTACGTTACAATTAGATGGACTAAGTAATGCAATGCCTTCAATTGGTTTTTTGTTCCAGAATAATTGTAATGCTTTACCTCCATCTGCTTGTCCTTCATTTTCAATATCGGTAATTGTAAGTTGGTATTGCCAAGTTTTACCGTTGTATTCGGCATTTTCTGTAACTACCAATCGTTTGTCTCGTCCGTCTTCGTCGCTCACGTATACCATATTCATAGGTTTATCTATATTATAATACGCAATGTGTGTTATAATTCCTTCGACAATTTGTGCAGCCCCTTCGCCAATTTTAATAAAATACCCAAGCGGCTCGTAAATTTTCCTTCCGTTCATGCTTTCATCGTCAGATTTTAGCGATGTTTTTGAATAACTAATAGCATCTGGAATATCTACACCAAATTGTGTAGGTAAAATTGATTGTTCTTCTTGTGGAGTTACCACATCGTTTTTGTTACATGAAGTGAAACCTAGTACACCTGCTGCGAGTAACAATCCTAAAGCAAATTTTTTTGTTTTCATAATTTCTATTGTTTTAATTTGTAATACATTTGTTTTGATTTTCTGCTAATACACAGAAAACTTACAATACCCCTATGGGAACACAAAAAAAATAAAAAAAATATGATTTCAGTGGGAATTCCATCTATTAAAATATTGTATTATTTACTGAATTACAGTAGATTACTGATTCCAAAATGTTTTTTCAGATGGCGATTATCTCGTATACTTTTTCAGATTGAACATCATACCCAATATGCAAGTATTGTTAAACGGGTAGAATATTATAATACATTATCGCATATATCTTCACTTGACTCTAAGGCAATACAAATAGATTCGTTTACATATCGAAAAAAATTAAAATCTTATTTTTTTGATTTGCATGAGTTTACACGATATTTTAATCCTCATTTTTTAATTCAATATGAATTTGGTGATGTAACTCATATTCCAAGTTCTCCCTCGTTTGTTAAAACTCGTCCAATATCTCAAAACAATCAAAATGCTATATTGTTTAAATTAAATAAATATCGTCATTTTAAATTTGTAAACGATACAATACCATTTTGTGAAAAAAGTGATAAACTATTAGGGCGAATGAGCGTATTTCAAGCGCACCGTCTTAGATTTTACGATATGTATTTTGATACAAAATTTTGCGATTTAGGTCAAATAAATACTCGTGATGGTAATTCAAGGTATGTAAAGCCATATATGAGTATTGCGGAGCAATTACAGTATAAATATATCTTATGTATCGAAGGAAACGATGTGGCTAGTAATTTAAAATGGGTAATGTCGTCAAACAGCATAGCGGTAATGCCTAAGCCTAAATTTGAGTCGTGGTTTATGGAAGGTTTGCTTGTACCCGATTATCATTACATTCATATAAATGATGATTATTCGAATGTTCAAGAAAAGTTAGAATTTTATAATTCACATCCCGAAAAAGCTCAAAAAATAATTCAAAATGCTCATGAATTTGTTTCGCAATTTACCAATCCATACATAGAAAATTATGTGGCTATTGAAGTGTTGCGGAAATATTTTAAACAAACGGGGCAAATGTAAATACTACAATGTTCCCCAACGATAGGTATTCTGGGTAATATGTAGCAAATCAAGAACTCTATGAATTACGGTATTGCATGCATCTTCTATAGTTTGGGGTTTGCTATACATACTTGGAGAAGCCGGACATATAATTCCGCCTGCCAATGTGATGAGTTCCATATTTTTAATGTGTATAAGGCTGTAGGGGGTTTCGCGTATTACCAAAATTAGTTTTTTACGTTCTTTTAGCATAACATCAGCACTGCGAGTAATAAGATTGTCGGCAATGCCATGTGCAATTTTTCCCATTGTTCCCATGCTACACGGACAAACAATTAACGCATCGTATTGTGCCGATCCCGAAGCAAATGGTGCATAAAAATCATCGATTGCATATTCAGTAAACCCATATGTGTCAATATTTTGTTGTAATTCATGCTTCCATACTTCTTTAGCATTTGAACTAAAAACAATAGCAACTTCTTGGAATTGATTTGGGTGTTTAGCACATGCTTGCATTAATAGTCTAGCATACATTGCCCCACTTGCTCCCGTAATGCCTATAGCTATTTTCATGGTTTATATAGTAAAACGATAAGTTTTATTTTTTTATTTAATTCGTGTCGAAACAAATTGTATGAGCTCAACCATTGTATCGCGTGATTCGTTTTGAGGAAACACAGATGTAAGTTCAATTGCTTCTTTGCACATGGTATCTATTGTTTGTTGAGCGTATTCAATGCCACCGAACGCAGTAACAAAGTCAACAATTTCTTTAAGTTTCCCATGTTTATTTTTATGTTTTTTAAGTAAATGTTTTATTCGTCGTTGTTCGCTTTTAGGTACTTGCGATAAAGCATGGAGTAGGGGAAGTGTAATTTTTTGTTCTTTCAAATCGTTCCATGCAGGTTTGCCAATTATATTCGTTGAAGTATAGTCGAGTATGTCATCTTTTATTTGAAATGCTACACCTAAAATTTCAGCAATTTTTTTTATGGATGCTTTTTGTTCATCGTTGCATTGCATACTCGATACTGCTCCTGCAGTCATAGCAGCAACAAATAAAGCAGCAGTTTTTTTGCGAATTATTTCAAAATAAATTTCTTCGGTATTATTTAATTTTCTCGATTTTTCTACTTGTAATAATTCTCCTTCACTCATTTCTTTTACAGCATTTGAAATTATGCCAAGAATTTCTATTTCGTGTTTTTCTATTGCATGCAATAATCCTTTAGCAAGAAAATAATCTCCAACCAAAACGGCAATTTTATTTTTCCATAATGCATTTATTGAAAAAAAACCACGACGCTTTTCGGCATTGTCTACTACGTCGTCGTGCAACAGTGTGGCTGTATGTAAAAGTTCTATCATGTATGCAGCCGAATATGTAGATTCGGTAATAGCACCACACATACGAGCCGAAAGAAACACTAATATAGGTCGGAGTTGCTTGCCTTTAGTTTTTAATATGTAAGAAGTTATAATATTTAAAAGAGTAGTATTTGTAGTAATTTCTCGTTTAAAAACGTCTTCAAATTTTTTAATATCTGAAATAATACAAGGAGGAATAGAAAAATCTTTCATGATTCAAACAAAAACTGTAAATGGCTTATTCAACCTCTTGAATTTCAAATTCCATGTTCAGAAGTTTAGAAAAACGTAAGCCAGATGACATCATATCAACATCATCTTTTTTGTATTTCCAAATTACTATGACATCGATTTTTTCAGAAAGTTTTTCGAGCATTAATAGAATTTTTGCTATTTGTTTTGCCGATGCAGTATTAAAGTATTCGAGGTTAAAAATGAAAGACAACTCGTTTACCGGAGGGTTTTGAGAGAATTTTTCAATCCAATCAAAAACGGGAGCATAAAATCCTATTGCATTTTCGGGCAACGAACGATGCGAAATGCTATATTCTCCGGTTACAGGATTTAATGTAATTTCCGGAGTTTCTTCGGTTGCTTTAATGCTGAATACTTCCATATCTATATCTTTACTTGCATTGAGATAAACGAAATTTTTTCGTTAATAGTTTCAAAATTATATAAAATTTTATTGCCACTTTTAATTCTAAGGTCAATTATTCCTAATCCCGCCTCTTTACTATTATCTATATCAAAATTTAAAAGTCTTCGAGTGTAAAATATATCTAACTCATCACCTTCGAGACTATTTACATGATTTAATTTTTCCGATAATATTTCTACTGCTTTGTTTTCTATATAATTACCGGTATTTAATATATAATTATTATCAATCTGCGAAATGAAAAATATTGCAGGATTTCCAGTGATTTGTTCGTCTTTTTTTGCTCCATGTTTTACAATATTTTGGAGCATTTCTACCATTATATTAAATAATTTTTTCTTAATATCTACAGCACCAATACTTTGTCCTTCAATAATAGATAAAAGATTAATTAAACTCTCTTGGTTTAAACATCCATTAAAGATAAGCATTATATTTTCTTTATTTACAATTTCATGCAAATTTTTGATGTTATTCAAATCAACAGATTCTATTTGTTCTTCCAGCTCTTTAGATATAGCTGTATGTAAATAAAAATATGAAATATTGTGGTTTATATCTTTAAAATCATAATATAATTTGTTGCCTGATTTGCGTGCCATTTCTATTAGTCCCAATCCGGCTCCACCTTTATCAGATATACTTCCGTCTTCTAATATTTGTTTGTAGTATTCTTTTAACGCATCTTTTTCAAGTTTGTTAATTTTTTCGAGTAATTCTTCTAAATGAGGAATTGCCTTTTTTTCAACAACATTACCCGATGTAATTTGATATGCATTGTTTTTTGTTTGAATTACAAAAATTCCTGACTGTTCGGGTTCTATTACTTCTATACTATCGTGGGTTTGATGGCGTGTAACATTTTGTAAGCATTCTACCATAATAGAGAATACACGCTTTTTGACTTTCGATGACTCGCCTACCGACTCCAAATTATTTTCGGTGAGAGCCAGAATACTGTCTGTAATATTTTGAGTAAATAAGCCTCGGTATATATACCCCAGGTTATCCTTTTGCATGCCTTCAAATAGCTTAAACCCATTGGTTAATTGCTCAAGACTTTTTTCCTCCAGATGCATTCTAAATATTTTTAATTATAGTACTATCAACTAACAAATATAGTAATTTATACTTAAAAACCAAAAAAAAGTTTTCTTACTCTTCTCTATTCTTGCTACATTTGTAAAAAAAATGATTTTTTCGAATTTCAAGATTAGTTCGGCAAAAATAGAATATATTTTTTAATTTATCGTTTAGATTCTCGAAATTTACTTGTGTGTATGCGTAATGTTTTGATTTTATTTGTGTTAATAATTTGTGTTGGATGTCAAAAAGAAACTTTTCTTACATCGGCACAGTATACTTTAGAGGTTTCTGCCGACACAATTTTTTTTGATACAATTTTCACAAAAAAAGGAAGTATTACTCGGTTATGTAAAATTTATAATCCGCATGAAGGAACTATTATCGTTGATGAAATTTCTGTAGCGAATCAGCAAAACCTTCAATTTTTTTTAAATGTAAATGGTATAAGTTCTAAAAAAATACAACATATTCAAATTCAAGGAGGAGATAGTATTTTTGTTTTTATTCAAGCAAAATTGCAAGAAAATGCTGTTGATACTGCTGTAGTTAACAATGATTCTATAGTATTGAAATATAATGGAATACAGCAAAAAATTGTATTGCAGGCCTGGGGACAAAATGTTCACAATGTACGTGGGGTATTATCAGGCGATACTGTGTTTACTTCGCAAATTCCCTATGTTATTTACGATTCATTGGTAGTGCCGCAAGGTGCAACGCTTACTATAGAAGCTGGTGCAAAGCTGTATATGCATTATAATTCAAATATAATTGTACATGGTACGCTCAAAATTCTTGGAACCAAAGACAAACCGGTTCTTATATCGAATGACCGTTTAGAGCAAACATATCAATTGTTGCCCGGACAGTGGGGGAGTATTATATTTAGTCATTCTAGTGCAAGCAATGAAATACAATATGCTACTATTAAAAATGGAACTAACGGAATACTTATTACCGGGACATCTCAAGCTCTGGTAGATTTGAAAATAGAAAATTCTGAAATGTACACTATGAGTTCTCATATTATCTATGCTTTGCATGGCAATGTGTCTGTGGCAAATTCTGTATTGTATAATTGCAATTATTATGTGCTTGTTGTTATGGGAGGCACGTGTAATGTAGTTCATTCCACTTTATATAATTATGGCACTATAGGGTTTAGAAATACTTCGTCGTCGGTTGTAGTTGCAAATTATAATCTTGCCAATTCTACAGAAACAAGTTTGCAAAATTTTACATGTTATAATTCTATAATTGTAGGACAAACAACTAATGAAATTTCGATTCGTTCTTTAAAACCTGAGGATATTTTGCCTTGCATATTTCAAAATTGTATACTTCGCGATACCTATACCGGAAAAGATACTGCGTATTATAAAAATATTACAGCGTTTTCCGAAGCCAAAAAGTTATTTCAAAATTCTGCTATGAATAATTTTATGCTCGACACTTTGTCGCAAGCTAAAGATATTGGAAAACTGGAATTTGCACAGTCGTATGAATTTGACAAACGTGGAGTTTCTCGTGTTGCCGACAGCAAGCCCGATGTAGGTGCATATGAATATGTATATGAGAAAAAGTAGACTTATAGTAGTTTGTTTATATGTATTGCTATATTCTTCGGTGCAGTCGCAAGAAAATAAATCTATAGTTTTTTCTGCTCTATTTTATAATGTTGAAAATTTATTTGATACTATTGATAATCCTCTAAAAAATGATAATGATTTTTTGCCCGATTCTAAAAAGAAATGGAATACGTGGAAATATTATACTAAACTTACAGATATTTCGCAGGTAATAGTAGCTGCCGGACAATGGCATAGCCCCGATATTGTTGGGCTGTGCGAAGTAGAAACTGCTGCTTGTTTGTGGGATATAACACACAAAACAAATTTATCACGTTTACAGTATTCATATATTCATTACGAGTCTCCCGACAATCGTGGAATAGATGTGGGGTTGTTGTATAATCCTGCAACATTTTCGGTGTTAGAGTCATATCCTATTTGTGTTTCAAATGATTCTTTACAGTTACTTACACGTCACGTGTTGTATGTAAAGGGAATAATGCGTACTGTAAGCGATACATTACATGTATTTGTATGTCATTTTCCTTCGCGTATGGGAGGAGAGGCGAAGTCGGAACATAAGCGAATTCATGCTGCCCGTGTGGTTCGTAAGGCGATTGATAGTTTGTATGCGGCACATTCTCAAGTGCAGCATGTATTGGTAATGGGTGATTTTAACGATTCTCCTCAAAACAGTTCTATTTCGGATTTTTTACAAGCTCGTGCTTTTACATCTAATTGTCCACATTGTTTAGTGTCGGTTGTTGATACTACATTTCCGGGGACGCATTATTATAAAGGTGAGTGGAGTAATTTAGATCAAACTATGGTTAGTACTGCATTGTTTAATTCGTATAGGGTAAAACAAACAATTGTACGCGAAGCATTTTTAACTAAATCTAAAAAAGGGAGTACTCAAATACAACCCTATAGGACTTATAACGGACAGTATTATGCCGGTGGTAATAGCGACCATTTGCCGGTAATTATTCAATTTTTAGAAAAATAAAAAATACTCTAAGAAACTGTTTAGATTTTGTTTTTAATTAAAATTTTTGGAGATTTTGAGCTTCAGATAAATAAAAATCGACAAGAATAGCTTTCCTATTTGAGGAGATTTTTATGAAATATGAAGTTCAAAGGAACAAAAATTAATTAAATAATGAAATTTAAACAGTTTCTAAAATTGAACCATGTGTGATTAAAAAAAATAATGTATTTTTATTGTATCAAATTTATTAAAATTATCAGTAATGAAAAAAGCGTTTAAAATCATTGGTATTGTGTTTATTGTGCTATTATTGGCACTTATTGTTACTCCTTATGCATTTCGAGGAAAATTAATGGAACTAACAAAACAAGAAATTAATAATACTCTTACGGCAAAAGTTGATTTTGATGGATTTGGAGTAAGTATCTTTAAAAATTTCCCCGATTTAACGGTAACCATAAAACAACTTGAAATTGTAGGGACCGAACAATTTTCGAAAGACACTTTGATTTCTGTAGATAAATTATTGGCAACGGTAGATATTATGAGCGTTATTTCGGGAGATTCTATTGGAGTTAAACAAATAGAAATAGTAAAACCTCGTATTCATGCTCTTATAGCTGCCGATAGCAGTGCCAATTATGATATTATGAAAAGTAGCGATGTCGATACTCTAGTCGAAGTTGATACAAGCACTACTAAATTTGCAATGCAATTGGAAAAAATTTCGATTGTAGATGCATATATTTATTATGGTGATATTCCTGCAAATATGTCGGCTACACTCGATGGAATGAATTTGACCCTCGACGGAAATTTTACCGAACAGTCTACACTTATTAATACTGTAATTTCAATTGCAAAACTATCCTACAAAATGGATGGTATTTCGTATTTAAAAGATGTTGATTTTAACCTTACTGCCGGTATCGAAGCCGATTTTGAGGCATTCAAATTTACACTTAAAGAAAATAAGATGAGTTTGAATGATTTAGATTTAGAATATAATGGTTGGCTTGCTATGCCGGGCGATGATATTGAAATGGATTTTACTTGTAAAACATTAAAAACAGATTTTAAAAATATTTTGTCATTAGTGCCAGGTGTATTTATGGAGGGTTTTGAAGATATGAAAACTACCGGAAAACTAGCACTCGAAGCTTCGTTGAAAGGTGTGTATAGTGAATCTCCCGAAACGTATCCGTCGTTTGATATTGCATTGTTGGTCGAAAATGGCATGTTCAAATATCCCGATTTGCCTAAATCTGTCGACAATATTTTTATTGATTTACATGTTTCAAATCCCTCTAATAATTTGGATAGCACAATTGTAGATTTGAAAAAATTTACCATGCAATTTGCTCAAAACCCATTTTTAATTTCGTTTTTCATGAAAACTCCTATGACCGACCCGTTTATGAAAGCTTCTATGTCGGGTGTAATAGATTTGGAATCGATGAAAGATTTTATACCACTCGATTCAACTACAATGAAAGGCATAATTAAACCTGAATTGCAATTTGCTGCAAAACTTTCTGACGTGGAAAATGAGAATTATTCTGCGATTACTGCTCTTGGTAAATTAGATATTTTGAATTTGTATTACAAAGATGCTGATGTGCCTACAGGTCTTACAGTTTCTAATATGAATATGACTTTTTCACCACAGTTTGTTGATGTGCAGCAATGCAATATAATTATGGGTAAAAGCGATGTGTCGCTTAGCGGAAAACTTACAAATGTTATTGCATATGTAATGTCTGACCAAACTATAAAAGGTGCGTTGACGTTGAAATCGAAATTTTTTGATGTAAACGAAATTATGGGAGAAGATACAAGCGAAGCTGCTGATACTTCTGCTAGCGACGAACCTTACGAAATTATTGAAGTGCCGGGAAATATTGATTTTGTTTTACAATCTTCGTTTGGTAGATTATTATACGATACGTATGATTTGACGAATGTAGAGGGTAAAATTACAATTAAAGATCGTAAAATAAGTATGGATAAACTTTCTATGAATTTGTTGGGTGGTAGCATGCTCTTAACCGGGTTTTATGCTACTCCGCTTTCAGAAAAACCCCAAGCTAAATTTACACTCGACATCAAAAATTTTGATGTAGCTCAAACATTCAAGACGTTTAATACGGTACAACAATTGGCTCCTATTGCAAAACATTTGAATGGTACGTTTTCTACTAAATTTGATTTTTCGTCGATATTACAAAACGATTTTATGCCCGACATGAAAACTATAAATGGGTTCGGAGAGGTTAGTGCTGCGGCTATGGGTATGAAAGAAACTTCATTGCAAACTTTTGCAGCAAGTAATTTAAAGCAATCGCAATTAAAAGATATTATAATAAAAAATGTGCTTTTGTTTTTTACAATAGAAAAGGGTGCATTAAAAATCAAACCATTTGAAACCAGTTTTAACGGCATTAAAACTATCATAGAAGGAACTACATCGATAGATCAAGCTATAGATTATAAAATTGCAATGCAAATTCCACGAAATCAATTTGGTGGACAAGCTAATTCAATTTTAAATTCTTTATCTTCATCGGCAGCTTCAAAAGGTGTTGACGCATCGGTAAGTGATTTTGTTGATCTTACTATACTTTCAACAGGAACAGTTTCTAACCCTAAATTTAAACCCGTACTTGGTAATCTAACATCAGGTGTATTTAATTCTGTAAAAGATCAAGCAAAACAACGATTGCAGCATGAGGCTCAGGCAAAACTTGATGCTGCAAAATTACAAGCTCAGCAAGAGGCCGACCGTAAGAAAAAAGAATTAGAAGCAAAAGCTCAAGCTGAAAAACAAAAACAAACTGCAGCTGCCAAAAAAGAAGTAAATAAACAGACCGATGCGTTGAAGAAAGATGCCAAAAAACAGTTAGATGGTGTATTAAAAAAATAAAATATGACCCAAATAAGCAAATTAAAAGGATATATTACTGCTATCCTTACTTTTATAACCAAAGATATTTGGAGTATAAATATTAAAAAAGCATCGAGTGGGCAATCTTTTTTGATTCGTTTGATTAGGGTTATAATACTTGCTGTGCGCGGATTCAACGAAGATAGATGTATTGAAAAAGCATCAGCTCTCACATATTACACGTTGTTTTCGTTGGTTCCTATTGCAGCTATGGCCTTTGGAATAGCCAAGGGGTTTGGTTTTGATGTGTATTTAGAAGAGTATTTAACTCAAAAATTCCATGATAAAGAAGAGCTTCTTACTCAAATTTTGGAGTTTAGTAATTCTATGCTTGCCAATGCAAGTGGTGGTATTATTGCTGGAATTGGCGTGGTTGTGTTGTTGTGGTCGGTTATTAAAGTATTAGGAAATATAGAAAGTTCGTTCAACGAAATATGGGCAGTAAATAAGCAGCGAACTTTTGTGCGAAAAATTAGCGATTATCTTACAATTATGTTGTTAGCTCCAATATTTATTATAATTTCGAGTAATGCCACATCGCAAGTTTCTGTGTATGTTCAATCTTTACAAGAGTCAATTCCTTGGGTATCGCAAGTATACGGGCTTATTTCAATAGCACTTAATTTGTTGCCTTATAGTTTAATTTGGTTAGCATTTGCTTTTTTGTATATTGTAATGCCTAATACGAAAGTCTCGTTTAAGTCGGCATTTTTGGGTGGAATAATTGCCGGAATTGTGTTTCAGGTAATTCAATATTTTTATATAAAATTTCAGGTTGGTGTAACCTCATACAATGCAATATATGGTAGTTTTGCCGCCATTCCTTTATTTTTGTTTTGGATGCAATTGTCGTGGATTATTGTTCTCATGGGTGCCGAAATAGCATATGCAACACAAAATGTTAAAAATTTTGAGTTTGAAGTTGAAACGAAACAATTAAGTCATTCGCTCAAAATGAAACTTTCGTTGTGGGTTATGCATCGTATTATTTTTCATTTTGAACAAGGCTTGCCGCCGCAAACTTCCGATCAATTAAGTAATTCGCTTGATATACCGCATCGTATTACCAAAATGATACTAAATATATTACTTGATGCTCATTTGATTCACGAAACAAAAACTATCGACGAAAAATCGTTTGGATATTCACCAGCCTTAAGTACCGATACTTTATCAGTAGGATATTGTGTTGAAACCATTCACAATGCCGGAATTAATAGTTTAGATATTGGCAATATAGAAGAATTTCAAAATATTACCAAAGTATTTGATTCATGGAATGTGAAAGAAGATGTTTTGTTGAAACGGGTGTAACAGTTTTTATTATGAAGCCCTATGCAATCGTGTTCACACTTTTTTTGTTTTGTGCTACTTTTTGTTTTGCTCAAAAAGAAACAGCTTTAAAGCATATTGCAATTTTATCTTCGCCACAGATGTATGGGAGAGGATATGTTCAAAATGGTGTGGGGCTTGCTGCTAATTATATCGACTCCTGTTTTTCTTCATACAAATTGCACACATTCAAAGAATTGCAGGGGTATCGACAGGCTGTTACCTTTGATGTAAACACCTTTCCCGGTATTGTAAAGTTGTGCATAAATGATACGATTAATCTGACGCCCGGGGTCGATTTTGTAATTGCATCGAATTCTCCTGCGGCAAAGTATACGAGCAAAGATATTGTAAGAACAACAAAACTTCGGATTGCAAATGGTAAATTGATAGGTGTTCCGTTGAAAAATACAGTATTGGTGCTTGATGAACGATCATATGCTTCTGCTGATGAGCGAATAAACCAAGTTACACAAGGATTGCAGGCAATGAGTTATCAAAAAAATGAATTCAAAGCTATTGTTGAAATTTCAAATAAAAAACTCACGTGGGATGTGTCAGAACGTAAAGGTACGTTTCCTCATTTTTATTTGAATTCTCCGCGTGTACCATCTCATATTTCGTCTGTTTCGTATCATATTGAGCAAACGTTTTTACCAAAATACCAAACGTATAATATATGTGGATACATTCCCGGAACCCTCTACCCCGATTCGCTCATTGTACTCACTGCCCATTACGACCATTTGGGAATGATGGGGAATAAAACTATATTCCCCGGAGCCAACGACAATGCAAGCGGAGTGGCAATGTTATTGACTTTGGCAGAATATTATGTTCAGAATCCGCCGCAAAAAACTATTGTATTTGTGGCTCTAACAGGCGAAGAAATCGGGCTTAAAGGTGCATTTGCGTTTGTAGAAAATCCACCATTTTCACTAAAAAATATTAATTTTCTTGTAAATATTGACTTGGCAGGCACCGGCGACGATGGCATTCAGGTAGTAAACAGTACTGTGTTTAAACAAAAGGCTGCACTTCTTGATTCTATAAACACAACACATACATATATGCCCACCATCAAAAAGCGAGGCGAAGCTTGCAATAGCGATCATTGTCCGTTTTATATGAAAGGAGTACCATCGTTTTTTATATATACTCTTGGTGGAATTCAAGCATATCACGATGTATATGATAAACCCGAAACATTGCCACTTACTCGATTCAATGAATATAGTGCATTACTCAAAGAGTTTATTAGTATGCTCTAAAGGGTATGAGATTCTCCTTGTTGTAAAGTAATTTGATGGAAATGTAACACAAATTCACCACAAATAGCACCGAAATTTTTATTTAAAATGTGCTATCTGTGATGATGCAATGCAATCAATAGTCGATATTATAAATCTAATTTAATAATCGATTTTGTTCTTACTTGACCTTCCGCTTCTATTTGAATAGCATACACTCCTTTTTTGTATGAACTCATATCGATATATTCAGTATGTTGTCCTTCCGGTAATTTTTTAAGAGTTTTTGTATATACTATAGTTCCATTAGCTGTTGCCACCGAAATGGTAACGTTTGCTTTTTTGGTTGTAGTAAACACTACATAGGCTTTATCTTTCACAGGATTTGGCGATACAAATACACTTTGTTCTTTTACAATTGGTTTGTCTATACTAGATGGTACATCTACCTGCAAATCAAATGCTTTGGTAAGAGGTTCTTTGTTTCCCACGCTGTCGGTAGCTATGCAGGTAAATGTATATGTGTTACCGGGTTCGGCTATGAATTCATATTCGGTACGATTCGTAGAACCGAGTATAGCTTGGTTGCCTTCGTTATTTTTATTAACATACAACGAATATGATAATACCCCCGATTCAGCATCAGAAGCATTCCAAAATAATGGTATTATAGGAGAATTATCTTCGGTAAGATATACTATAGTATTGATTCCTGATTGCGGAATACTTTCGTCAATATAATTGGTGTAAGTATTTGTAACAATTGGAGGATTGGCATCGAAGAAAATGGTAGCTTTATTAGAAATAGCTTTTTGTTCCCCAATTTCTGGACGTAAGGCAATAGTAAACCCAACAAATCCCTCACCTTGCGGTGCAATTGTATTGGGATGTAAAAATCCGGCATCAGGGTCTTCATTTATGTCGAATGTTACTGTATCGAGTGTAATGTAATGCCATTTAGCTATACCGGTAACTGTGTCAAAATGTGCCGAAATTCTCACTATTGAAGGTAACGTAGGGCGTAAATCAACATCGGTAGTGAATTCGTATCCACCTTGTGGAATTGCAATAGTAGTATCGCCGAAATTTACAAATTTGAGATTAAACGAACTCAAGTCAAATACCGTTTTGTCTAATGTATCTATTACAATTACTTCGGTGGCTGGAGCTGTTGCTGTAGCCTTGTTTTCGAAGTATATAGAATAATTATAGTCGATAGCACGAGGCACATAATTTTTATCGCCAAAACCTTTAGGTCCTACCATTTCATTAGGGTCGAACGAGGAGACTGCTCTAATTTTTTGATTTTGCGCAGGTTTGTTATTAAACGGAGGATCTTTTTCTTTGTTTGGATTATTTGGGTCGGGTTTTGGTTTTCTACATTCGTTGTCGGCGTTGTAGTTGTCGTAAATATCTAATCCTAATTCTATTACAGCTATAGAAAGTTTATATGCTTTGAGCGGGCCAATAAATTCAGCGGCACAGGTAAAAGTAGCGCGAGATATAGTCCATAAATGCGAAGTAAGAGGTTGTGGATCGCCGTACTTCAAACCGTATAATGTTTGTGAAACACTGCTAATACATGCCACACCGGGTAGTTGTTCGTTTAATATTCCAATTATACCATTGGCAAGAGCGGTAGCTTGAGCCCATCGGATACAACTCGCAACGTCGGGGTTTACCGGTGATTGAAAATAGGGAGGACTTACCCAAGCGTACATTTCAACATTGGTAGGTGTTTTAAGTCGGAATTTGAGGGTATATGTTTCGCCAGCCGGTATAGAAGGAACAAATAGAGGATATAATCTTCCTTCGAAGGGTTGTCCCTCATACATATCTATATCCATATAAATTGGTATTGAATCGAGCATGTATTGCCAAACAGTGTCTTCTGTTTCGGGTAAACTCATACTTAGCGACGAAAAGTCAATTTCGATTCCTTCGCCTCGTGGCAACAAAATCCATAACGGTACTCCTGTAGCATCTACTTTTCCAGTGTTGCCATAGGTTACCGAATAGGTTTGCCAACGATTAAATAAAATTCTGTCGCGACCAACAATGCTTACCCAAGGCTCAGCTTTGCCACCTTGTTCTATGGTAAACGATGCTGCTTGAGTTAATTTGGTGCCGTTTGAGAGTAATACGCATACATCATATACTCCGGCAGGAACACCTCGCAAATTAAACATACCACGCAGTACACCACGTTCTACAAGCATAGATGTATCGGGATTGTACACAATACCATTTTTTTCAATCCAAAGTTTTGAATCGTCGCGAAACCCTCCGCCAAATATAGATATTGTTACATCGCCCGAATTACCACCCATATGTGGTGTGAAATCACGAATTCCCAATATTTCTATAGATTGCGTTTTGGTATCTTCGCCTGCAGAATTTTTTGCAATTAATTCTATAGAATAAGTGCCGGGTGTAGTAAATGTGTGTTTTGCCGAAGCATCTGTTGAGGTAGTTTGGTCGCCAAAATTCCAAGTAAACGTATCGGCATGTTTCGATGTATTTATGGTAGCTATATCGTACAAATTTTGGTATAGGCTAAATTCAGCTGTGGGAGCCGGCAGGAATTCTGTGCGTAATATATATGAGCCATAACCTGTCCAGCGTGGAACGAATAAATACAAGGTGTCTTCATAGGTTTTAGAAAGTGATACCGTAGCTGTAACACCATATGTTCCTCCGGCGAGTTGTGTTGTTTTATTTTTTGCAAAAATACGTAGATTGTCTACTTGCAATCCATCGGTAGTAGTTATGCTAAACCGAATATTTCCATTTTTTGGTAACACCACCATGTACCAATCTTGGGTATCAAAGGTTTTTACATTTCTATAATACAGTCTGCCTGTTATAGAATCATTAAGTGATAATTTTTGTGCAGCTTGTGCTGAATCATTTGAAATAGAGTCGCTTGCATATGAAGCAGGAGTAAATTGGTTTTTGAGTGTATACGAACCATATCCTGTATATCGAGGTACCCTTATATAATAAGTGCCGGGAGTAAGATTAGGATATGAAATACTTGCCGAAACTCCATACGAGCCACTTAAAATAAGCGTAGCAGTATCTTTATCAAAAAGCTGAAGATTGTCTACTTGCAACGTAGATTCACATGCAACCGAGAATGACAGTTGACCATCGTCGGGGGTAGTAACTTTAAACCAATCTACATTATCGAACGAGCTAACATTTCTATAATATAAACGTCCGGTAATAGAGTCGTTTAGTGCTATTTGTTGAGCTACTTGTATACTGTCGTTGTTGAGGCTGTCGGCAATATAACTTGCAGGAACAAATTGATTTTTAAGAGTATACGAACCATATCCTGTATATCGTGGTACCCTAATATAATAGGTGCCGGGAGTAAGATTAGGATATGAAATACTTGCCGAAACTCCATACGAGCCACTTAAAATAAGCGTAGCAGTATCTTTATCAAAAAGCTGAAGATTGTCTACTTGCAACGTAGATTCACATGCAACCGAGAATGACAGTTGACCATCGTCGGGTATAGTTACTTTAAACCAGTCTACAAAATCGTATGTGGTTGAGTCTCTATAGTAAAGCCTTCCTGTAATTGAATCGTTGAGGTTAAATTCTTGAGCTACTTGTATACTATCGTTGTTGTGGTTGTCTGCAGTATAACTTGCAGGAGTGAATTCATTTTTAAGTACATATGAACCATAACCTGTATACCATGGAATATGCACATAATATGTACCTGCAGTAAGATTAGGGTAGAAAATACTAGCCGAAATTCCGTACGACCCACCTGTAATTTTTGTTATTGTATCTGTATCAAAAAGCTCTAAATTGTTGACTTGTAGGGTTGATTCGCATAATACGGTAAATGTAAGTGCTCCATCATCGGGTATAGTTACCGAAAACCAATCGTTGTTGTCATATACACCTGCTTGTTGGTAGTGTAATTGTCCGGTTACCGAATCGTTTAATCCAAAAAATTGAGCATGAGAAATTACATCATTTGGTTCGGCATCGTTTATCAAATCGGCAACAACAAATGTGTTAGAAACAGTATACGAACCATAACCTGTCCAACGAGGAATTCTCACATAATAGGTTCCTGCAAGTAAATTATTAGATGTTACGGTTGCTGTTGTGCCATATGAGCCATTTGTAATTAGCGATGTTTTATCTACATCGTATAAGCCAATATTATCAACCTGCAATGTCGATTCGCAGTTGACTTGAATTTGAATTCTTCCATTGTCGGGAATGGTTACCGCAAACCAGTCTATATTATCTGTATACGTGCCGTTTTTATAAAACAATCTGCCCGTAGTATATGAGTTTACTGTAAGATTTTGAGCGTTGTCAGCTATGTCGTTAGGTTCGGTATCCGAAGCATACAAAGCTTGGGTAAATGTATTTGAAATAGTATACGAGCCTTCGCCAGTCCAATGAAATACCTTAATAAAGTATGTGCCTGGAGAAAGGTTTGCATAGCTTCCTGTTCCGGTAACGCCATAACTTCCACTTACTAAAAGAGAAGATTTGTCTTTGTCGTATAATTGCACATAATCTACTTGTAATGTGCCAGAGCAACTAACAGTAGCTGTAAGTTTACCATCGTCGGGAATTGTAACCATATACCAGTCTATATCGCCGGCTGCCATAGTACCTGTTACTGATTCGTTAAGAATTATGGTGTTTGCTTGTTCTGCAGTATTATTAGGTTCGGTTTCTGCAAAACTGTTGAATGAAGATAGGAGTAAGCTGCTTACGACTATAATCTGTAATAATCTTAATTTCATATATATGGGTTTAAGTGTTTTATAATAAATGGAATATTATAGAATATACTGTGCAAAAATACGGTATTTGAGATAGATTAGTCAATTATTTTTGTATTTTATTTAGCGGGTTAACCGATATAGTAATTTGGATTTGTTGGTTTTATAAACTACAAGTTTACATTCAGACAATTAAAAAATTTATCTATATTTGTGTCTCAACGAAAACTATATGGACATTACCTCACAAAATTTTTTATTAATTGGCTCATTATTATTGTTTGTTTCGATTATAGCTGGTAAAACATCATATAAATTTGGGATTCCGGTAGTAGTATTGTTTATTTCTATAGGCATGCTGGCAGGGTCCGAAGGTATAGGTGGTATTTATTTTGATAATCCTAATGTAGCCCAGTTTATAGGTATTATAGCACTTAATTTCATTTTGTTTTCTGGTGGCCTCGATACCGACTGGAATACGATAAAACCGATAATGCGACAAGGTATTTCGTTATCGGTATTTGGAGTAATTCTTACAGCAGGCACCTTTGGAGTATTTGTGTGGTATATTACCGATTTTACTATATACGAATCACTTCTTTTAGGTTCCATAATATCGTCTACCGATGCCGCTGCCGTATTTTCTATATTGCGAAGCAAAAGCGTGGCACTTAAAAATAATTTAAGGCCTACCTTAGAACTTGAAAGTGGGAGCAACGATCCTATGGCGTATATATTAACCATTGTATTTACTGGTTTAGTTGTAAACCAGCAAAGCGATATGCTTTCGATTATTCCATCGTTTTTGAGTCAATTGGTGTTGGGTGCTGTGTTAGGTTTTGGTTGCGGCTATGGAGGTAAATTACTTATCAATAGAATTCATCTCGATTACGAAGGTTTATATGTAATTCTTGTTATAGCTATTATGTTTTTCGCGTTTTCTCTTACTGATTTTATAGGTGGTAATGGATTTTTAGCTATTTATATATGTGGAGTGTATTTAGGAAATCAAGAATTATTACACAAAAAGAAATTATTGAAATCATTCGATAGTTTTGCATTGCTTATGCAAATAGTATTATTTTTAACTCTTGGCTTATTAGTTTATCCTAGTGAATTACTTTCGGTAGTTGGCATAGGCCTCATATTATCGGTATTTTTAATATTTGTAGCACGTCCTATAAGTGTTTTCCTTTGTTTGTTGCCATTCAAAATGAAGTTGAATACCAAATTGTATATTTCGTGGGTTGGTTTACGAGGTGCAGTTCCTATAGTTTTTGCCACATATCCCTTAATTGCAGGAGTTGGTAAGGCCGATTTAATTTTCGATATTGTGTTTTTTATTTCTCTTACATCTGTTATAGTGCAAGGATCTACAGTCACTATTATGGCCAAATGGCTAAAAGTTATTTTACCGGCAAATTTGAAAAAACGAACTATATCCGATATGGAGTTAAACGAAAGTATTAAAACCTCGCTCACTAAAATTGTAATACCCGAAGGTTGTTCTATTGTAGGAAAAAAAATTGTAGACGTGCAATTTCCCAAAACTTCTATAATATCATATATTATCCGCAATGGATCCTATATTATACCCAATGGATCAACTGTGTTGCAAGAAAACGACCAATTATTTGTGCTTTCAGAAACGCAATTAGCATTGCAAGATGTGTATAAACGATTGGAAATGTATACGTATTAATTTTTGTTGTATAAATACTTGCTGTAGGCGTTGGTTAAATAAAAAAAAAAAATTAAATTTGCCTTACTGACTTTAATGTATTTAAAGTCAATTAATTGTATTTTTATTAATTATTAACTCTAAACAAACTAAAAGGTATGGCAGAAGAAAAAGTTTACTTTGAAAATGGTAACGTAAAAGTTACAAATGCACGTTTCTTAACATTTGGGAAAATGCATTCTATGTCTGGTGTTACTTCGGTAGCAAAATATGTAATTTCTCCTAGTTATAAATATCCAATAATTGCTTTGGTTATAGGATTAATTTTATTTGCTGTAAGTTGGATATTTGCATTAATTGTAACCGGTGGAGCTATTGCATGGATTGTAAGCCTAAAAAAAGAATATCAAATTACTTTAAGTTCAGCTTCAGGTAGCGAAGAGGCTCTTCGTAGTAAAGACGAAGCATTTATTGATGAAATTATAAATGCTTTGAATCAATCAATTATCGATAGAGGATAATTCAAGTAAGGCTGTGTGTAACAGCCTTTTTTTTGAATAATCGTAAAGTCAATTACGATTGAAAATGTATTAATGTATATTATGTCATAATATATGTTGGTATAATCGTACAATTATACAGCTCAAATGTACGTAAAAATTATACAGCTCAAATGCACGTAAAAATTATATATTACATGTTAATTAATTTTCATATAGTTTTTAATATTAATAAAAATGAAAAAAATATATTCTGTACTCTATAGTAGTATTGTTTTATTTTTATTTTCCTCAAATATTTATGCTCAACAGTTTACTACTTTAGCCGATAGTTTATTGTTTTATTATAATATGGAAGGTAAAATAATAAATCAAGGTTCAAAAAAAGTAAAATCTGAGGTTCATTCAGCAAAGAAAACATATGATAAATTTGGAAAGTCTAAATCTGCTTTAGAGTTTTATTCGCAAAGCGGAATATATAATAGAGGACTCTGGATTTATGAAGATATAAACCCTTCTAAGTATCCTATGATAACTATAACCGCATGGGTGCAGCTTGCTAATACCAGTGGTTCTCAAAAAATTATGAGTTCAGGCAATTCTGCACAAACTCGTGGTTTTGGAACTACATATGAAGATGGTTATACGCATTGGTCTGCTAATATTGGCGATAGCGATCCGTTACTGGGTAGTAAGGTTACCGGAGAATGGACGTTTATAGCGGTTTTATATAATCAACTTGCCGAAGAAATTAGATTTGTTGTAAACAATACATTATATTCTAGTAAGGGAAAACTTAAAAATGGTATAGATGTTATAACAATAGGAAATTTTGAAGGTAAGGTAGATGAATTTCGTATGTATTCAAGATTTTTAACACCTGTTGAGTTAGAGCAATTATATGGATCTCCAATGCTTTTTAGAGATGCTGATCTTGCTGTTAAAGAACGAATTAATTATAGAGTAAAACATAAGCAAGATGATATTGCTCAATTAGATAGTATGCCCGTTAGGATAGTATATACTAAAGAACTTGAAGTATACGATACCCTTGAAGCTAAAAACATACTATTTTATGTAAAAACTAACGATACTATAACAATTCTTTCGCATGATACTAAACGTGCTGTAATTATGTATGGTAACAAAAAAGGCACATTGAACTGCACGTCTATTATAAGTAATACTTATGGCGTAGACGAGTCTGGTATTATTGTTTTTGCAAAAAAATATTTATCAAATCTTTTTGTTTATACCGAATGGGCTTCGTGGGTAAGGTTTTTAATATTTGCTATTTGTATGTTTTTGATATTCAAATATTTTTACAGAATCGATGCATTGTTTGCACGCTTCAATCCATATGATGAACATGCGGCAGGAGCAAGTAAAGATGGAGGGTATGCTTCTGTTCCTAAAATTCCATTTCTACGAAGATTATTCCCTATACGTTTTTATCCTAAATGGCCATTATTATTAGGTATTGTTTTAGGTATTTCTGTTGTTGTATTTGCTGTAATTGATGATTCCGAGCTTGAATGGTTTTTAAATGGAGGTTTTAGTTTTATTCCAAGCCAAGATTATTATCCTATTGATTGGGTGCTTTACGGGTTTTCTTTGTTTTTTGTACTTGCGTATGTTATGCTCATTATTGAAAGTATAGTTATTGGTGGTATGTGGGGTGGGCTATTACGAATAGTTTTTTTAACACTTTTTAATTGTATAGCGTTTATTGTTACATTATATCTTATAATTTTGATTATAGTATTAGTTGTTGCAATTATAGCATTGTCAATTTTTTCATCATCGGCAGGGGGACGATATCGTTGTACTCGTTGTGGAACTATATTTTATGGCAATAGATGTCCCTATTGTGGTTAATTTTTACGATGTATGAAAAAAAATATAGAATTTTTTGAAGATTTTCCTGAAAATGCTATTCAAAAGGCATGGGATTCTAATGATTTGATCGAAAAAATTTTTTACGCTGGAGGATATTGGGGAATTATAAGTCATGCACAATTGCAATATGATGGTCAACAATGGTTTACAAATTCTCAATTTCCTATTGAATCCATATCCGAAGCTTGGAAAGATGGTTTAGATATTACCAGTATATGTTTTGGTAATAATATGTGGTGTTTGTGTATGTCGGGTAATTCGGGTATACAATCGCAAATATGGAAAACTTCGGGAAAATTTCCTGCGAGTGAAATAAAATCAGCGATTAAACAAGGTCTACATGTTACTCATTTAGCATATGGTGATAATAAATGGGCGGTTGTATTTGGTAAAACCCAACATATTCGTGAACAGTTTTATGATAACTTTTCTTCATTTCCCGAAAAAACAATAAAAAAATATTGGGAAAAAGGATTCTATATTTCTAATATTGTTTATGGAAATTCATCATGGGGATTAATAATGACTTTAGGGTTAGATTTCGACGATCAATATTTTTTTAATTCTACCGATTATCCACAACAAGAAATTGAAGACAAAATTGAAGAAGGATATCATATTTCGCATGTAGAATATGTTCAATCTAAATGGCTTATTATAATGGATAAACCGAAAATGCAAAATGATGAAATTCAATCGGTCCCACAATCAATCAATAAATCTACTATAAATTCGCAAATAAAACTTATTCCACAATCTGCACAAATTTTTTATGATAAAGGCATGGAGTATTTTAATGCGAAAAATTATGATACTGCTATCAATTATTTTGAAGATGCGATAAAAGAATACCCTTCATATTCAAATGCCTTAAATGCATTGGGTGCTGCTTGGTCGTGGAAACGAGATTTTGTAAAAGCTATTTCTTATTATAGGCAGGCATTTACTTTGGATTTGAGTAATCCTGTTGTGGTTACTAATTATATATATGCATTATATAGTGAATCGTTACATGATGAAATATCTGAGGTAATTCTTGCATGTCCAGAACAAATTTTTAAGCAAATACAAAAGCTTGATGTGTTTGAATATTCTATTCGAGCACTTATGCTTACCGAGCATTATACGAAAGCCTTAGAATATGCAAATTTTGCATTAGAGATACATCCTAATGCCCCAGTAATTGAGTCGCTTGTGCAAGAGATTAATTCTTTACATAATTTAAATAAACCAAAAATTTCAAAACAACCCGAAGCAAGTCTTGAAGAGGTTCTTAAAGATGTTGAAAACTTGGTGGGATTAGAACAAGTAAAAGCTGATATAGAGAATTTAATGAAATACATACGTGTTGAAAAAATACGTAAAGAACGAGGTATAGAAATTAAACCTATTGCCTTACACTCCGTGTTTCAGGGAGCTCCCGGTACAGGGAAAACTACGGTAGCCCGATTGCTTGGGGCTATATATAAGCAGTTGGGGCTTTTACAAAAAGGGCATGTTGTTGAAACCGATCGTTCAGGATTGGTTGCCGAATATGTAGGTCAAACAGCTATTAAAACTAATGCTATTATTGATAGTGCTTTAGATGGTATTTTATTTATTGATGAAGCCTATAGTTTGAATTCTGGTGGTTCGGGAGATTTTGGTAAAGAAGCTATAGATACCTTGCTTAAACGTATGGAGGATAATAGAGATCGATTAGTGGTTATAGTTGCTGGTTATCCTCATGAAATGAATATGTTAATACAATCAAATCCTGGATTGCAATCGCGTTTTAGTAGATACTTTACATTTGAAGATTATTCGCCAAATCAATTACTCGAAATATGCAACAGAACAGTACAGTCTTCATCAATGATTTTATTGCCCGACGCTTCGCGAAAATTGCTGAAGTATTTTGAATACGTATATGCGTCTAAAACAAAATCGTTTGGAAATGCTCGTATTGTTCGAAATATATTTGAGGAGATTATACAACTTCAGTCGGCTCGATTAGCAGATATGAAACATATAAGCAATACTGATTTGAAAACTATTACAAAATCTGATGTTGATGCTGCTATTGGTGATGAATTTAAAGAAGAAATAATTGAAACAGTTGATTCTATTTTGCAGGAAATGAATAATTTGGTAGGGATGAATATCGTAAAACAAGATATTCAAAAACTATTGAATTTTGTGAAAGTTGAAGCTATAAAAAAGGAAAAAGGATTGCAAACACAATCTATTGTATTGCATACTGTATTTTCTGGTCCTCCAGGTACCGGAAAAACTACAATAGCTCGTTTGTTGGGGCGTATGTATAAATCTATTGGGATTTTACCAAAAGGTCATGTAGTTGAGGTTAGTCGTGCCGATTTAGTTGGCGAATATGTAGGTCAAACAGCTCCCAAGACCAATAAAGTAATTGATTCAGCTCTGCATGGTGTGTTATTTATCGATGAAGCTTATTCGCTTTTTTCAAAAAATTCATCGGGAAGCGATTTTGGGGCAGAAGCTATAGAAACTTTACTTAAACGGATGGAGGATGATAGAGGATTGTTTGTAGTTATTCTTGCTGGATACCCCGATGAAATGAAAATGCTTATAGATTCAAATCCAGGCTTGCAATCACGATTTAATAGGTATATAACATTTGCCGATTATTCAGCAATTGAATTATTGCAAATTTTTGATATGTTTTGTTCGAAATATGGTATGACTACCATAAAAGATGCTCATAATCATATTGCTGACTTTTTTGCTTTAACATGGCAGTCTAAAAATAAAAATTTTGGTAATGGGCGTTTTGTTCGTAATTTCTACGAATCGTTATTGCAAATTCAAAGCAATAGAGTAGTAACATTGTTAGATATTTGTGAAGATGATTTATTAACCTTTACTTTAGAAGATGTTTTGCAAACAATTGAATTATTCCCAATTTTAAAACCTCCAACATCAAAATCTGTGGGATTTCGCTAGTTTTTGAAATTTCATTAATGGGAAAATTAATGGATAAAGAATAGCGATATAGTCTTATTGAGGCTTTTTAAAAAAAAATTAAGCATGAAATTAATAAAAAAATAAATAGTAATGTAAACAAATACAAAAATGTGTCGTAAGAGATACTGAAGCAAAAATTTAATTTCTATGAACGATACGATTTTTACTGAAGTACAGGAACTTTGTAATACAATTATTTCTTCACCCTTTGTAAGTTGTAAAGATATTGAAAATATAAACGGGGTGTATATATTCTACGAAGACAACAAGCCTATGTATGTGGGGCGAACAAATAGAAAACGCATGAAATTACGAATACAAGAGCATTATAGACCTAGTGCCAATAAACATTCCGCAACATTTGCCTTAAAACTTGCCCAGAAAGAAAAGCGAGAACCAATTTCGCATACCTATGATGAATATTTTGTTGCTGCAAAAGAACGTGTAGGTGAAATGCAAATAAAAAAATTAGAAGAAGATAGAAATTTTCATCAACTTCTGCTCGAAGCATATATAGCATATAAGTATCAGATTCCTTATTTTGAGTCGGATACTCATTAATTGAGTTACGATAAAATCGTCGCTTTTTTATATCCTTTCAAAAATCTAATGGAATGTATGTGTATATATTCCAAATGTTTATATATTTGCTGTTACATAAGTGAATTCCCCACTTACCACAAACAATGAATGTATAATATTCTTATGGCGGGAATACGTAAGGTGTAACAATGAAATGATATGAAAAAAATAACAACAACTATTATTGCAGTTTGTGCTGTTATAAGCATGAGTAATGCACAATTATTTTTAGGTGGAAGTGTAAATTTTGCCACCACCGGCGGAAAAACTAAAACTCAACCAACTACTGGTTCTACGGTAACAGTTGATGATAACAAAACGTACAACACCACATTTGCTCCAAAAATTGGTTTGTTATTATCTGAAAAATTAGCTGTAGGAACAAATCTAATAGTTGGAAATTCTATAAATAATAACCCGAATAACAACACATCAACATATACCGGAACTCTTGGTATTGCTCCATTTGCTCGATATTATGCAGTAAAAGGCGAAAAATTTAAAATATTTGCCGAAGCTGAGCTCGGATTAACACGTTCTGCCGATAGAGTTACTAATAATGGAACTAGTACCAAAGGCGATGTTCGTATAGCTCGCGGATTAAATGTGTGTCCAAATTTTGCATATGCAGTAACACCAAAATTAGATCTCGAAGCACGTGTTAATTTCTTGAATTTTAATGTGACTTCAAATATTACCAAAAAAGAATTACTTAACGGTGATTTGCAAAAAACTACATCAAATAGTGCAAATTTTACTGTTGATGCCGACAATATTCTAACTACAGGTTTTATTACAATTGGTGCTACTTATAAGTTGTGGACAAAATAATAATTTAAAAAAATACCGATATGGCACGTTCTTTTTATTTCCGTATAGTTTTATTAGTATGTGTATCTGCTTTGTTTTGGGGCTGTACAAAATACGATGAAGGTGGTATGTCGTTTTCTGCAAAAAAACGATTATTGCAGCAGACGTGGGTACTCGATACTATTATTGATAAAAGTACAACACCTCTTACCGAGGAAACTTCGGGACCAATGCCCGATATTCGGTTTGATTTTAAAAAAGATGGAAGTTTTTCTCAGAATACAACAACCAACGATACAAGTTTTTCATTACAAGGAACGTGGGATTTTACCGAAAAAAGAGAATCTTTGCAGTTAGAGTACAACGAATCAGATTTTTTATTAAGTTTATTGGGGTCGCAAGAGGAACTATTAAAACGATATAGTAGTGCCGAACAATTAAAACAATTTCCGGCAATTGATTTTTCTAATATTTCTATTCCGAATACATTTACAATACTGCGACTTAAAAAAGATGAATGTTGGCTTGAGTATACTATAACTATCCCATTGTATATCACTTCAATATCTATCAGGTACGAAATTCGGCTAAAAGCAGAATAAAACTATATACATGCAAATATTCGATATTGTAATTATTGGTGCCGGACCTGCCGGTTGTTCTGCAGCTCTTAGTTTACAACATTCCGGTTTACGTGTTGGTTTATTCGAAAAAGACCAATTTCCACGTTCTAAAATTTGTGGCGATGGGGTATGCGATAGAAGTATAAATACTTTGCGAACTATTAATCCATCGTATGTCGATGAATTTTTGAAAACTGTTTCTAGTCAATGTATTTCAAAAACAGCTTTAGTTTATAAATCACATATGTATACCTTAGAATTTTCGAATTTTGGGTATACGTGTAAACGATATGAATTTGATAATTTTTTATTTTCACTTGTACAACGTGATTGTAAAAATGTTGAGGTGTTTCAACAAAATCCTATTACTCGTATAGAATCTTCGGGAAATGGATATTTACTTGCAAACCAATCGGGTGATGTGTATTCAGCATCTCTTATTCTTATTGCGAATGGAGCAAAATCTACTATTGCACAATTTGTTACAGGCAATGTTTTTTCTAAAGCTAATTATGGTGTAGCAATTCGTGCATACTATTCGGGTGTTAAAGGCATGCATGCCGACACCATAGAATTGCACTATAAAAAAGAATATTTCCCAGGATATTTATGGGTTTTTCCGCTTGCCGATGGTACCGCAAATGTGGGGTTTGGGTATCATATGCAAGATGCCGAAAAATTTTCGGGTACAATACAAGAATTAATGCAACAGTGGATTCAGTCTGATGTGCATTTGCGAGAGCGGTTTGCACATGCTCAGATTGTTTCTTCATTACAAGGAGGATTGATACCATACAATACAAATACATTTAATTGTAGTGGTAATAATTATATGATATGTGGTGATGCTGCATCACTTATTGACCCTATTTCTGGAGGAGGAATAGGAAGTGCTATGTTGAGTGGTCATTTGGCTGCGACCTACGCCATAGAATGTTGTGCTAAGCATGATTTTTCGGCAGAAGCTACCAAAAAGTATGAAGAACATCTAAAAAAGAGAATTCAAAAAGAAATAAAAACTCGCTATTATATTCAACAAAAAATATCAAAACATCCAAGTGTGTTAGATATATTGTCAATAATAGGAAAAAACACAAAATTATTGAATCGAATTAAGCGATGGTATGTGAAGTGAAATTTATTTCTGTAAATTTCGTTTGATTTCTTCTATTTTCTTAGGGTCTAAACAAAAAGGCATGTTGTTTTTGTCAATTTTTTGCTGAAAATGTACCATTGTATGGGTAAGCATTGCATCTTCTTTTTCGAACCAACGGCAATATTTACATTTAATCATATGCATGCGTAGTCGCCAAGCTTCACGAAATGTTAGCTTTTCAAATTCTTTTTTAGTGAGCAAAAAACTAGCTTGTTCACAGGGAACTATGAAACATTTAATAAATCTGATATACAATTTTTGAAAAGCGTTCATATTATTTATACATTTTTTCGTCAGGTAAAAACCATTTTTTCTCAATACATTTTCTAAGTTTTAGCTTAGCTCTATGAATCATAACCCAAAGGTTTGACGGGGTAATGTCGAGCTCCTTACATATTTCGTCGGTCGAAAAATCGTCAATTTCTTTCATTGTAAACGAAGCAGCCATTTTGTCGGGCAAATTAGCTAAACATGATTGTAATACTTTATAAAATTCTGAATTTTCTTCGAGTGAAACATCTGCAGTCCAATCGTTCGGTAAATGTTCGTCTTCCCAATGTCCTTTTAAAATACCTTCGGTTTGGAAAAATGTATCGTTATCTAATATAGCATCTTCTTTGCTTCGAGAATTTTTGCGGTAATGGTCAATAATTTTACGTTTAAGTATAGAAGTTAACCATGTTTTTATTGTACTTCTACCTTCAAAGGATTGTATAGCTTTAACTGCCGAAAAAAATGTATCTTGAACTAAATCTTCGGCAACCATTTGGTCGTATACCCGTGTTATTGCAAAATTATATAAATAATTCCCGTATAAGTCAACCCATGTTCCGGGATCCAATGATGAATCTTCCATAATTCTTTTTTTTTAATGCAAAATAGTAAAATAATTTAGCAAAAACGAATGCTCGCGTTATATTATTTTACCTTTTTTGTCATTGTTTATTTTGTGCCGGCACAGTATCTTTGGGTTGTGTCGGAGTGTTTTTTTGAGTGTCAAATAGTTTAGTTCTGCTCATAAACGCTGCATATCCTATACTTTGAGCACCCGAAGGGTATTCTTCTATGAAGTAATATGTTGCTCCCCAAGAATGTTCAACCATAGCATACACTTCAACTACTTTTCCGTTGTTCATAAATACACGCGTTGTTTTTTTATGAGCATCTTGTGAAACTTCAATTGTGCGTTCTTCCGGATATCGTTTGAGCAATGAATCTTGGTAGGTGTTGTAATCTACAACTTTGCGTACCGGTTTTTCTGTAGTTTCTTTAACAGCTACAGGTTTTTTCTCGGGTTTAGCTATTTCTACTATATCTGATTGTTTCTCTTCTTTAGCTAGAGGTATTGCTTTGTTTTTCTCAACATATTCTTCGTTTATTTCCGGATTAGAAGCTATCCAACCATCTGGTTCTTTAGTGGGTTGTTTAGGTTTTACCCCAATAGTTCGTTTGTCAACTTGTGGTTTAGCGGCAACAGGTTCTGCCGGTTTTTTCAATTCTGCAGCTGTTACACGTTTCATATCATCTTTGAACAATTCATTCATTAATGCTATTGTTCTGTTTGCTTCAGCTACATTTGAACTCGATTTAAGTATTTGTTTCTTTAAATCATTTTTGAAAATTTCCTCAACTTGAGCATCGGTTAAAGGAATATAAGGTGGGTATGGTTTTTTCTCAATTTGTTTAGGTTCCAAAGCTGCTAATTCTTTGGCTACAAGCGAATCTATATTTACACCCAATAATTCAGCTTTTGTTTCGAATCGTTGTAATTCCGTTTTAATATCCTCAAGTTTATACTGTGGGTACATACGTGATGGTTTCATTTTAGATGCCTCCATAAAGAATTTACGAGAAGCGTAAAATTGTTTTTGGTTATAGTATTCAGTACCTTGATTAATAAGTGCAAGGTATTTTTTTTCGATTAATATTGAATCATTTCTCACAGAATTTCCTTCGTGTGCCGCAAGCAATGTTTGTTTGAAAATTTGAGCATTTACAATACGTTGTTGAATCATATAATCAATATCTATATCGTAAATAAAACCTTTGTAATTTCGGTCATATTGAATTGTGTGAAAAGCTTTTTTGAACATATCACCATGTGTGCTGTCTGGTTTTTGTAAATGAAACGTGAGTTCCATTGGGCGATAGCAACATTGTTTAACGTCTTTTGGTAAATCAAGTATTGCATCTATTTGTATGGTTTGATATCCTTTTTTCTCGTATAGAAGTGAATAATTTTTACCATATGGTAAATATACTGTATAAGCACCAGTATTATCTAACACTATTTTTTTTATTGTAAGAAAATCATGCATCACTCGAACTGTAGCACCTTCAATAGCATTATCTATTGTTTGAATTCTACCTTGAATCATTAATTCGTTTTGAGAAAATGCAGCAGACGATACTAACAATGCCGCAATTACAATACCTATTTGTTTACAGAATAACTTCACCACGTTTGTCTTTTTTTTGTGCAAATATACTGTTTTTTTATAAAATTATAAGCCCTTGAGAATATCTTTTGTAGCCGAAGTTCCAATGCGATTTGCTCCGGCTTGAATGCAAGAAAGGAAATATTCTGTAGTTCGAATTCCTCCGGAAGCTTTTATTTGCACGTTTGAACCACAATGTTTTCGCATTAATTGTATATGTTGTAATTGAGCTCCTATCGTAATATATGTTCCTTGTTCTTGTTTTACAAAATCAAAACCTGTAGATGTTTTTACAAAGTTTACCGAAGCTTTTGTGCAGATTTCACATAATTTAATTATCTGATTTTCATTTAAATATGTTGTTTCAAAAATTATTTTTAAACATATATTATATTGTTTACAAATTGTGGATAATTCGTTTATTTCTGTTGTTACATATTCCCAATCTTCTTCTATAACTTTTGAAATGCAAACTACTGCATCTATTTCATTTGCACCTAATTGTATGCATTGTTTCGTTTCTTCATATTTTATTTCTTGTGTGCAAGCTCCTAAGGGAAATCCTACCACTGTAGCTACAGAAATTTCGGTGTTTTTAAGTAAACTATGTGCTAACGAAACAAATACCGGTTGTATACAAACAGCTGCAACTTCAAATTGAACGGCTTCGTTGCACAATCTTGTTATATCTTTGCTGGTTGCAGTTGGGTGCAATAAGCTATGGTCTATGTATTGAGCGTAATTCATCTTTTTATTTACAAATATACAATTAGTTTGCTTTGGCAGATGGTTGAATTACAATAATAAACACAAAATGTTAGTTAATAAATAGAACATAAGTGATTCATTTTTTTAATTTAAATACTTGAATAATAAATTATTGAAAGTTTTTTATGTCGTTTATAAGTTTTTATAAAAAAAATACTAGGTTTGATTATATAAAAAAAAAAATAATGATTTTTGTTTGATTTAAAATGTACATTATGAACCGAATTAAAAGCTTTGTAGTTGCTGTTATTATTGTAACATGCTCAACTATTGTTTTTTCTCAAAATACTGAAGTCACGATTAAGAAAAATCGAGAATTTTCTGAAGCTGTTTCGTTATTTGATAATCAAAAATATACAGCAGCACAGCAAAAATTTATACATATTGCATCATCAGATATGTATTCGCAAACCTTACGTGTTGATGCTGAGTATTACACCGCAGTTTGTGCATTACGATTATTTAACGGTGATGCTGAAATTTTAATAAAACAATTTATAAAATTACATCCGGAAAGCACCCGTATATTTCATGCGTATTTCGAATATGCAAATTATTTGTTTCGCGAACAAAAATATCCTGAATCTCTTATATGGTATGAATTAGTTGATATTAAAAAATTCAACAATGTTGAAATTTCGGAATACTTTTATAAGATTGGATATTCCTATTTTAAAAATAATGATTATGCCAAAGCAAAACCATTTTTTAAAGAAGTAAAAGATTCAAAATCTGTATATGCTCAAAATGCATTGTTTTATTTTTCATATTTAGAATATATTGATAAACAGTATGATTCTGCTCTTAAGGGATTCGAGTTTTTGGCAGATTCCACTATGTTTTCTCCGGTGGTACCACCGTATATGTGCCAAATATATTATATTCAAAAACAATACGATAAGGTTATACAGTATGCTCGTACTATCGAAGGAATAGTTAATCCTCAACAATTACCCGAAGTATATCGTGTTTTAGCAGGAGCTTATTTTAAAACATTACAATTTAATTCGGCTTTACCATATTACGAAAAGTATATTCAAGCTTCACCAAGTCCGGCTAAAGAAGATTTGTATGAATTAGGATATTTGTACTATCGTGATGGTAAATATGAAAAAGCTGCTGATTTATTTCAACAAGTAACTTCGCATAATGATACTATTGCTCAAAATGCCTATTATCATTTGGGCGATTGTTATGTGAAATTAGGAGATAAAGATAAAGCTCGCAATGCATTTATGGCTGCTATGCAGTATTCGGTGTTTCCTTCAATTACCGAAGATGCTACATTTATTCATGCTAAATTAATTTATGAATTGTCGTATGCCCCTTTTAACGAAGCTATAACCGCCACTCAAGCATTTCTAACGAAATATCCCAAGTCAAAATATAAAGATGAAGCTAATAGTTTGTTGGTTAAAATTTTTATGTCGTCTAAAAATTATAAAGATGCATTAGTATCGCTTGAACAAATTAAGGTATTAACATCTGATTTGAAAATAGCATATCAACAAATAGCATATTATCGAGGGTTAGAATTAATAAATAATATTGATTATGCACAAGCTATAGAGATGTTTGATAAATCTCTGCAATATGGAGCGTTTGATAGGAGCATGCAAGCGTATAGTATATATTGGAAAGCTGAATGTTTTTATAAATTATCGCAATATGATAAAGCTCGTTCTTTATTTAATGAATTTGTTCTTATTCCCGGTGCTTTTAATTCAACGGAATATAAACGTGCACATTATTCTATTGGATATACTTTTTTTGAACAAGAACGATTTGCCGATGCAGCTACTTGGTTCCGAAAATATTTAGATATAGCAGATAATACAAAAGATGATTTTTATTCTGATGCCGCAATACGTGCCGGCGATTGCTATTATATGTTAAAAGATTTTAAACAAGCAATTCGGTTTTATACTATTGCAGTTCAAATAGGAAAATTTGATGTTGAATATGCATTATTTCAAGAAGCTTTTTGTCAAGGCTTGGCAGGAAATCATGAAGCAAAAATATCGAGTTTGATTAAATTTATGAAATTATATCCTAGCTCTTTGTATTATGACGATGCGTTATTTGAACAAGCCGAAGCGTATATGAAAGCAGAGCAAATAGTAAAAGCTTCAGAAAATTATACAATTATTGTATCAAATTATAAATCAAGTTCATACATTAAAAAATCTTTATTGCAATTGGCTTTTATAGAATATAATAAGCAAAATTTGGATGAGGCATTACTTATGTATCAGCGTGTATTACAACAATATCCGGGGTCGCAGGAGTCGCAAACCGCTCTAAATATGATTCGTAATATTTATAAAAAGAAAAATGATATTGATGGATTTTCAAATTATGTAAAACAAATTGGTGGACATGCTAATGTTACTGAAGCTCAACTTGATTCGTTAAGTTTTGAAGTTGCTCAAGAATTATATCTCGATGGTGAATGCGATAAAGCATTGCCACTTCTAAGTGCATATATTCAAAAATATGGTGAAGGTTTCTTTTTGTTACATGCTCATTTTTATCGTGCAGAATGTTTCTTTTCTAAAGGCTATGAATTTGAAGCTTTACCAGATTATGAATACGTATTGCAGTTTACAAAAAATTCGTTTACCGAATCATCTTTAGTTAATGCTTCGCGTATTGCAATAAATTCATTTCAATATGAAAAAGCTTTGGAATTTCTTAAACGATTAGAAAACGAAGCCGAATTAAAACCTAATTTATTGATAGCTCGCAAAGGTTTGATGCTTTGTTACGATAAAACAAAAGAGTATAAAAAAGTAGTAGAATCGGGCGATAAATTTGTAGTAACCGAAAAAATTACCAATAATGATAAGCGTTGGGCTTATTTACTTATGGCACAAGCCTTTGAAAATATGCAAGATTCTGTGAATGCTTTGGTAAAATATAAAACTGTTGCTTTAGAACATAGTACCAAAGAGGGGGCTGAGGCTCGGTATAAAGTAGTGTCGTATTTAAGTAATCAAAAAAAATATGATGAGGCTGAAAAAGAAATAATTGATTTTCTGGAAAAAAACTCTCCTCATCAATATTGGCTCGGTAAAACATATATTTTGTGGGCACATATTTTTGTGCAACGCAATGAATTGTTTCAGGCTCGATATACTCTGCAAAATGTAATGCAACATTATAAAATAAAAGACGATGGTATTATTCAAGAAGCTAACGATATGCTTAATTTGATTGCCGATATAGAAATCGGTCAAAAACAAAAAGCTCAAGAAGAGGTGGTGATACCAATGGGTGATAATCCTGAATTATTTAAAAAATAATTAATTATGAAAAATTGTGTTATGCGATATATAGTTCTACTTACTGTTAGTTTAAGTGTTATAGTACAATTGTACGGACAACAAGATTCAATTTCTACAGAATTAAATAAAACTATTGTTGTACCTTCAGATTATAAACCGCAAATATCTGATGCTATTCGGTTATCTGTTCCTCCTCGAGCATACGATACATTAGATTTGCGTGTAGATTTGAATTATTCAATTCAATCAAAACCTATAGAAACAGCATATACATTGCGAACGTTAAAGCCTGTTAGTGTAGTAGGAGATAAATTACCTGAATTGTATAAAGGGTATGCTGCAGTGGGGTTTGGTAATTATTCATCGAGTTATGTAAATATAAAATATGCAACCGAACGATCGCGTATTAAACAACAAGGGGTTGAGTTGTATCATAATGCTTCGGCAGGTAAAGTGCGGTTCGAAAATGATGCAAAACTTCCCGCAGGATATACACAAGATTACTTGTATGCTCATGCCAAAAGATTTTATCCGGAATTTACTGCTACAGCTTCAATTAAACCTATGTATGCAAGTGTATTAAAATATGGACATCAATTATTTGATAGTGCCATAGTTCAAGTTCCCGATACTATTTTAACAAAACGAAATATTCGAAGAAATTTTTTCGCGAATCAAACCAAATTTGGAATACAATCAACGAATACCGATGTGTTTAAATTGCAATATGTTGCAGGTATTCAACATCAGCTCACTGTAAGTAATCCTAAATCAGTTGAAAATTATATAGAATTCCAAGCTAAGGCTGCTCAACAATTTGAACAAATTCAAACTGGTGCTTTACTATACGTAGGATGGAGTGGATTAAATTTTATACCGCTTGATACTTTACTTCAAAAGAGTTCTACTAAAATTCAACTTTTGCCTTACGCAGGAACATCTGTAGACGATTGGACTTTACGTGTAGGTATAAATTTAGTTGAATCTATTGGATTAAATAGATTTAAAGCATATCCAGATGTGCAATTTGATTATAATTTGTTTAGTTATTCCTTGATTCCCTATATTCGCTATTCTGGCGATTATAAACATTATTCAATGTTTCAAATGTTACAAGAAAATCCATTTACCAGTAATTTTGTAACACTTCGTCCAACGAATTATAAAGTACTTTTGGAATTAGGAACTAAAGGTCGTTTGTTGCGTACTATTCCATTTCTAGCTTCATGTACAATATCACAATTCGAAGATATGTACTTTTGGGTTAATGACGTAGCTGGTACCAGTGGGGTTCAAAATAGTTTTGTTCCCGTTTACGATAACGGTTCTTTAATTACACTTCACGGCGAAACAGGAATTAAACGTAAAAACTTAGATATTCAGGCAACGATTAATTATTACCAGTATGCGTTAGATAGTATACAACGAGCATGGCATAGACCTGCATTTGAAAGTAGTTTAACTTTGAAGTATGCTATTGTTAATCCTATAACCAATAAAAATAAACTCATTGTAAGTTCTCAATTGTTCTACGAAGACATAATGTATGCACAAACCTATGATGCTAAACCATATAAAATGAATGCATTATTTGATATAAACCTTGGGGTGGAATATTTTTACAATAGTGTGATGGTTGTATTTTTTAATGTAAATAATATTACTGCTCATTCTTACCAACAGTATTATTTGTATCCAAATCAAAGAACCAATTTTCTAGTAGGTTTGTCGTATTCATTTGCTGGAAATCGTGAATAGTTTAAGATTCAATTTTCTTTCTCAACAAACCTATATCATCGAGCAATCGTTTGAAAAACTGATATCTGATTTTTTCCGATGCACCGCTTATCAACGTTGATTTTTTAATTAAGTTTTGCTGCCATATTTCAGTTTCATTGCAGAATCCATTATTTGAACTTATTAAAATGTTAATAGTATTGTATGTTAAATATGTCCGTTTATTACTTCCCCATTGTGCCAAAATACTATTATTGCCTAATTCAATTTCACTAAAATACAATTTGTTGATATGTCCGTTATCTTTTGTAATTGGTTTTTCGGCTTGTTTTTGAATTTGTATTATTTCATCTTCGGCTTGTTTGCAAATGAGTATTGCATCTTCTTTGTTTTCAAACATTCCCGATTCCCAAAAAAAGTCAATTTGTTTGATTAAACTTTTTATTGTAGAATCTGTCCAAATTTCGGTAACATTACACGAATTATAGGTGTTGAACATATGTTTGTATAGTTTCATATGTTCTTCAGAGACTAAATTCGAATTATATTTTATATCAGAAAAATTTTCGTCGTTAATTACAGAACGGAGCCAATAATAAATTTTGAATGTGGTAAGTTCTTTAAATTCAAAATGATGAAAAATAGGAATATCAATAGCTGCATATGTTATATGTGCATCGGGCAATGATTTATACAAATCTAATTCTTTGCTCATAAACGTTAGATGTTGAACTAAATCTTGTTCGTTGCGAAGTAATGCGTAATTACAAACTACAGAAGTAGAGTCGCTTTTTGAAATGGAATCGAATGAAATTGAATACTGTTTGCAAATAATTCCAACTTCATCTATCGACAACATAGTTTCATTTCGAAGTCTTCTATATACACTATCGTTGCTTATTTTTAGCAATTCCGATAATTCATCAACCAACGAACAATGTGGTGGAATGCTTTCTTGCACCCGTTGGAACAATAAATTTTGTAAGGAATTTTGAGATTCTTTATTCATGTAGCTTTTTTTTATAGTAAAACCTGCAAGTTTCTACCGTTTATACTTGCGTGTTTACTTGTATTAAGTTTCTTCTGTTTGCAAAAATCGCAAAAAAAATGAAGTATCCAAATGCTTCAAGTGTTAAATTATTGAAAATCGCAATTTTTTTTAACAGAATCGAAAAAATCAATTTTGTGACTTGTATTAAGCCATGTAGATTTGCAATGTCAAATTTAAAATATGTAGTATGAAAACACAACAGACAAAAATAGGACTTATAGTATTATCGCTTTTACTCAGTATAGCGGTATTTGCTCAATCAACAAAAAAAGAAAGCCTTGCAGTATTCAATATTGATTCAAAAGGCGTATCTCTCGATCCGGTTCAACTTGGAAATTTAGTGCGAATAGAAGTTGGAAAACTCGATAAATTTCAAGTAATGGATAATTATGACATGATGTATGTAATTGAACAAAAACAATTAAAACTAGAAAACTGTTATGGGAAAATTTGTTTAGTAGAAATTGGTAAGCAAATACCGGTTGACAAAATTATAAGCGGTAGTGTTGAAACGTATGGCGAAACTATAATAATAACCTTGCGTCTGATTAATGTTTCTGAGAATATAATAGAATCTACACAAGTAAAAGAATTTTTAAACTTACAGAATGAATTGTCCGAAATGATGGCTATTACACTACATTATTTGTTTAAACAACCTGTAAATACGTTGGAAGAACAACGATTGACTAAAAAATTCAATTACGATAATATTGTAAATAATCCGGAAGTGTCTCGATTAAAATTATCGGGACCTCGAATGGGATTTACTTATTACACAGGTGAAACGGCTGAAGTGTTAGCCAAAGATAAACATGAAGGGGGTTTTGATGCGTATCCTATCATGTTTCAATTTGGATACCAATTCGAAAAACAATATTTGAACGAAGGTAATTTTCAAGCATTATTTGAATTTATTCCTATGATTACCGGCATTGACCAAGGCTTGTTTTTGCCAAGTATTACAATAATGAATGGGTTGCGAAACAATGTTAATGGATGGGAATTTGCTTTTGGTCCTACAGTATATTTAACATCTGAAGCAAAAGGATACAAAATAGGAGATACCTGGTATAATACAATAGACATGACCGATAGTTTATATACCATGAAGCATATTCCCGAAACTAGATTAGATAGTAGAGGCGATTATAAAGTTCGCTCTGGTTTTATAGTTGCTTTTGGCAAAACTTTTATTTCGGGGAAATTAAATATTCCTGTAAATGCATATGTTGCTCCTAGTAAAAAAGGAATTCGTTTTGGCGTTTCGTTTGGATATAATGCAAAAAAATAATTAACACAGAATAACCCATAATCATGAAAAAGCTGTTTTTATTTGTAAGTGTAGTAATAATATTTATTGCAAGCTCATGCAGTAGCTACGATTATTTCCCATCTCAACAACAAGTTCTTCTGTTTAAAAAAGAAAATGATACCCACTTCTCTATCGGTGTCTCTCCCTATACCACTACTGTTACTATAGGACATGCTTTTTCTGATTATGTAGGTTTTGTTTCGAGTGCTAAATTTTTGGAATCTTTTCAAGACATGAATAACTCTGATAATTTTTTATTTGATAATGAATTAGTTATTTATAAACGCTTTAAAAATAGGCTAATGATAGCCTCAAATTTTGGATATGGAATGGGGCAATATCGTAAATATGATTTGTATAACGATCCTTATATGACACGGTTGTCGCGATTTTATATTCAACCATCGTTTGGGTTTTCATTAAAATGTTTTGATTTTGCAGTTTCGCTCCGAGTTTCGCAAGCTAATTTTGATGTTCATTCACAAGAAATGCATTATGATTCAGAAGAAAGTTATTATTCTTTGACACCAGTGATAAAAGAAGTAACCAATGGCTATGCTTTCTTTTTTGAGCCTGCATTAACAATCGGAACCGGATACGACTGGCTTAAATTTAGAGTACAGCCTACTACCTTACTTAGTTTGTTCGATGATGCAGATGGTAAATATATACTTGAAGAACCAAGCGTAAATTTTTCAGTGCATGTTACATACGATTTTGAATAATTAGGGAAAAGCCGCAACCCCAAAAGAGAAGCTTCACCAGCTTCACACAACCAACCTTACCCAACGCCCTGTTGGAATTTGAAGCAACCGTTTTCCCGCGGTTGCTTTTTTTTATTCAATACTATGTTTGAAAAATTCAACTTTTTTGTTTTCTTTGCATTTCAAAGGCTTGAAAATGAAATTTATATTTGGTTTTGTACTTTTATTTTTTTTAATGATTTCGTGTGCGTCAGTACATGAAAATGTTACTACACATGTACAATCTAATGAATTTTTTTCTGCTACCGCTATTCAACTCCGAGGCGCTTTTTATAGTAGTCCTGTTGTTACTCATAAGGGCACAGTAGTTATAGGGAATCATAAAAAAAAGGTGTATTTTTTTAATTCTGTAGGTGAAAAAATTCAAGAATTTACTACTAAAGGTTGGGTGCATGCTACACCATCGCTGATTTCTGATTCTATTGTGTCAATAGGCTCCTACGATGGCAATATGTATTTTTTTAATGAATTAGGAACACTATTAAAACAAATAAAACCCGGAGGTTCAATATTTACAAATGCTGTTCAATTAGATTCCAATAGAGTAATGTTTGGATCAAACAAAAAAGGCGTTGCTTTTTATAATATATTAGATAATTCAACAACATGGTTCGAAACCAAACGCTTGGTACACGGAAGTCCTATGGCATTAGACAATAAAAATGTTTGTATAGGTGGTAATGATAAGCGAATGTATATTTTTAATGATTCCTGCAAATTGGTATCGAATTACAAAGCTAAAGGATGGATAATGCATTCTAAAGCTTTGCAAGTTGAAGATTCAACAATAGTGTTTGGTTCATACGATAAAAATCTCCACGCTATAAATTTACTAGGAAAACTAGAGTGGAAATTCAAAACAAATGGTAAAATACATTCTTCTCCTAAAAAAGTAGACGATAAAATTGTGTTTGGCTCGTTCGATAAGCATATCTATATTCTTAAAAACAACGGTGAATTGCTTCATTCTATCGCAACTAAAAAACGTGTTGTAGCATCGCCGGCAATCACCGGCGATAATTATATTGTGGTGGGATCATACGATAAATATCTTTATATTCTTAATACCCAAGGCGAAATTGTTTACAAATATTTTGTAGATGGTAAGGTGTTTTCTACACCCATAATTTTGCAAAATGGTACCATTGTATGTGCTACAACAAACGGTAAAATATATTATTTAACTCCTAAAGTAGCGTATTCTGAAATGCATTACTCTTCGGCTAAATAACACCAATTAATCTTAATATTCGTGCTTCGCCAAATAATACAAATACAATTACAAGTGGAATACAATACAAATTGTAAAAACGAATAATGCTGTAATAACCAACAGATTTTGTTCGAAATACATACATACTCATACCGCCACAAAGTAATATTACAATTACCCAAAATGCATCATTATAGAAATTATAAAAATCTATGTTGGTATAAGGTTGTGTGTTAGTGGTTTGAATCTGGATAATTTGTTGTAAAAAAGGTGTATTTGAAATTTTGAGATATGTTGTTTTTTGTAAAAGTTCTAACTGCAAAGGCGATACTGAAATATTGCGATTCTGGGCAATTATATATACATCTTTCCATGCATAATTTTCTATTTCATTGAAATTTGCCGGTACTTTTATGTGTTGTATAGGTTTGTAATTGTCTATGGGTACCGAGAAGTGGTCGATACATATTCCAAAAGAAATGATGCACCCAAGTATAGCAATGATGCGTGAAAGTATAAATTTTTTTGAATGTTTGAACACGCTTATATCATATTGAATTCGAGCATCGAACCATTGTTTTTTTGCTGCTTTTGATTGTGTATATCTTTTTTTTCTCTTCGATTTTTGAAGCGAAGGTTCATCTGTATATTCCGATTCTTTGTATTGTAAATATGCTTGAATAAGTGTATAGGCACTTTGTATGAATTCAAATTCGGATTGTGCATTATCTGATGAATTTACATCGGGATGAAATTGCTTAACCTTTTGACGATACGCTTTTTTGATTTCTTCAGGGCTTGCATCTTCGGAAATATTGAGAATTTTAAAAGCATCGCGAATTTTCATGTTTTTTATATATTATGAAAGTGGCAAACTTATACGAATGGTGGTTCCTTTAGTGAGTTCCGAAGATTTTACGTAAATTTTACCATTGTGATATTCTTCAATTATTCGTTTTGCTAAACTTAAACCAAGTCCCCAACCACGTTGTTTTGTTGTGTAACCGGGTTTAAATATAGTTTTGAATTTGTTGCGAGGAACTCCCTTCCCTGAATCTTCAATATCTATATGTACCCAGGGTGTTTGTGCGGTAATATATATACTAAGCGATCCTACCCCTTGCATGGCATCTATGGCATTTTTGCAAATATTCTCAATAACCCATTCAAAAAGAGCCAAATTAAGAGGTGTAATTATATCTTTTTGTGGACAATGTATATAAAACGATACAGTAGGTGAGGTACGAACTTTTATATAATCTACTGATTTTTGTATAGTATCATACAATTGATGAGGGCTAAGGTTAGGTGCCGATCCAATTTTCGAAAATCGTTCGGCAATAGTTTGTAGTCGAGTAACATCTTTGTTAATTTCAGTAACTATTTCGTTGTCAAATTCTTGTTGTTTCAATAATTCAAGCCATGCCATAAGCGATGATATTGGTGTCCCAAGTTGGTGTGCGGTTTCTTTTGACATACCAACCAATAATTGATTTTGTTCAAATTTTTCGGAGCTTCGCAATGCAAAATAAGCAAACAATAATACTATAAACCCAATACCTATAAGTATGGTTGGATAATACCGTAAACGAGTAATAAGAGCAGAGTCTTCGTAAAAAATATAGTGAACTACCGTATTGTTTAGTACAATTGGAATGGGTGTATTGCTCGATGCCATTTCTTGAATAGTTTGAAATATTTTTTCTTCGGTTTCTATACGATATTTTTGAATATTACCATAGGCAATTATGCTCGAAGTGTCACTGTTTGTTATGATTACCGGAACCGAAGCTGCATTTTTCACGACTTCTTCTATAAACGATTGTATCATGTTGTTCATCACATTTTGCAATTCGCTAAAAAGCTTAGAATCGGTATAATACAAATAATTAATAGGTTCGTTGTCATACAGAATAGGTATTCTATTGTATTTGGTAAATACTTGTCGTATACTGTCTGACATAGGTTTGTTTAGCGGAATAGGGTAGTCGGTATTTATAGAGGATACAACATTATGTGAGGCATCGGTTAAAATTATTGGAATATTTTTGTTGCTGCTTATTATTTTTAGTAAAAATGTAAGAAATTGAGAATCATCCTCGTAAAGGAGGTGATGCTGAGCGTCGGACCATAATTCTACTTTACGACGTTCTTCTGCTTTTAATTTTTCGAACAATGTATTAGTGTAATCAACTAACGTATAGCGTTTTTGAACTGCTTCTGCCCACAATAGTACCTGCTTGCGTTCTTCATTTTTTATATTGGTAATAGTAGTATTCAACAAATATATAATTGCACCCACAAATAGAATTGCTATGGTAAACAATGCAACTTTAATTTTGTATTTGGCACTGTATAATTTCATATTTTTTATTTGCTATCATCAGTAAATTAATCATATTCAATCTTAAATCCCGAATCTATAGGTTTTTCTTCTTTTTTAGGTTTTTCTTGTGTTTCGTCGGTTGGTTGTTTGTTGAGTATGGTTTTCCATTCGTCTTTTTGGCGTTCCATACTTTGTTTTACATTTTGTTTCGACGATTTTAAATCATAATCTATTGAATATTTATCGGGGTTACCGTATATACGCAAAGGTAATTTTAGATTGCCATCGGTGTTTTGTTCAATTTCGCCAAAATCTTCGCCTTCGTTCTTTTTCTTAAACATATTCGAAAGCGTTTTTTTCATAAATACAGTAATAAAATAATTGAATTGATTATTGTGTATTGCGTGTTTGCCTGCAAGATTCATTTCGAATGCATTGGTCGAAATTTTCATATTTGGAATATATAATGTATCGTTATCTATTTTGAGTGTATTTTCAATTTTCGAGAATGTAACTGTTTTGAATTCATCAACTTTCATTTTTTTGCCCATATCCACAAATGGTTCAAAGTTCGTAATAGTGCCGTTCTCCAGCACCACGTTGGTCAAAATTTTCATGGTCGAATATACTGGATTATAGTCTTTGTCGAGCATAGTAGACATGTTGAATTTTGTTGAAATAGTACCCGATATTTGTGATTCAGTTAAAAAGGTTTGGTCAAAATTGTTGAATGTTTTAAACAGTTCTTTTGTCGATACTTTTTTGAAATCACCATCGGCTTCAACTTTTGTAGTATTGTTGTCGTAGTATGTTACGAAGATATTACCGGCAAATGCTCCTTGCATTGTTTTTAATTTTGTTTGTAATAATTCAAATGTATTGTCGGTGTAAATTAGAATGCAGCTTAAATCTTCAAAATTAAATGTGTCGTATTCTAATTGTTTTGCCTCAACATTTATGCGAAGATTGAGTGAACTCGTAGAAGGTTCGGTGCTCAAGTAATCGTCGTAATGTTTTTCAAAAGGATCTATGTTAATATTTGATATTGTAAAATTTCCTTGAAACGAACCGTTTTCATTTGCAAATAAGATATAGTTTAACATATTATTACCAATTCCGTTTGCAGTAAATTCAGAGCCTTTGAGTAAGCCTTGAATGTTTTCAAAGTTCATTTTTCCTTCCTTATAAGAAATAGCACCTGCTACATTTTTAAATTCATAGGGCGAATATGAAGGTGGTGTAATTTCGAGTTCCGAAATTTGTAGCGAAAATTCGGTTTGTGTTTTATTGAAAAATTCGGGCGACAATGAATCTATATCAGAAATTCTACCTTTGCAACTAAAATTTCCTTGTGCATTGCCTGTAACTATATAGTTTTCTGGTTGTATAATTTCGGCAATATCTTCTAATTTGGTTTGTAAATTTCCAGAAATATCGAATAGCGGATTATTGAAATCACTTACTGACAATGAGCCTGTTAATTTTGTTTCGCCTCGTGCAAATTCATAGTTGCAATTTGAGAGTGAATAAAATGCAAGATTGCTCATATCTTTGCTCGTAATATTTCCTTTCAAATTTATATTAAATTTATCGGAGCCGTATTCAAATGAACCATCGGAATAGTTGAAATTCATATATAATTCGGGAAATCTTTTGGCTGTAATGTTTCCGGTTATGGTGCCTTGTGCCTGAATAACACCTTCGAGCTTGTGCTCGTTTGCCATTCGAGAAATAGATTGAGGCATTATTTCCATAAAATCATCTATATCGGGTATAGAAAAGGTATATTTCAACGAAGTTTCGGTTGATTTGTTTTTAAGACGTATTGTACCTTCGGTGCTCGCTTCTATAAAAGGAGTTGCGATGTTTGCTGTAAGTATTTGTATTAGATTGTCGGTTTTGGCAATCGAAAGTTCGGTATCAATATCTAAATTGGAAAAATATGAATGATTATCTATAGACAATATATGGTTTTTAAATTCAGTATCAACTAAGAGTGAAAAACCGTTGATAGGAAAGGAGCCTGAAATATGTGCAAAGTCGAAAAAATCGTGTGCATAGAGTTTGTCGGCGGCACTGTGAATGTGTGTGTGAGTTTTGTATACACTAATTTTCGATAATTCTACAAAATAATTAGTTTGGACCGTATCGGTTGACTCTTTTATAAAATTCATATTGTGTATACCTTTTGAATCTAAAAAGAAATTGATGGTTGCCCCTTGAATTTTTATTTTTTGTACAATATACCGTTCGTTTATAAAATCTATAATATTAAACACAAATGAAATTTTTTGAGCTGTACATGCTGTATCGGTATTGAATTCGAGGAATTCTTTGGTATTGAAACCGGGAGTAGATTTTGCCAGTACATCATGTAATTGAATAGAAACATTTGGAAAACTGTTTAAAAACGATATGTCGATTGTGCCAATTCGAATTTCTCCTTCCAATTGTTTGCTTAATTCTTGGGTAACAAATGCAATTATCTTGTCTTTATAAATATATGATAAAACAGACGTTATGATAAGTATTCCGGCAATAATACCTCCGGTCCAAAGACTAATTTTTCTTATAGTTCGCAATGCTGACATAGAAAGAAATGTTCAATAAAATGATTTTATCCAAAAATATAAAAAAATGGTACGTTCCATACGTAAAGGGTATTAAATTATTTTGTGAAATCAAAAGTAAAAATATAATTTGATTCTACTGCATTGCCTTGTTCTGTTGCCGGTTTCCAATTATTGTCTGATTCAAGTATGTCTATAATAGATTGTTCTAACTCCGGTTGATTTCGAATACTTGTTTGGATTACTTGTATTGTTCCGTTTGGTTTGATTTTGCAAAATACATCTATTAAATTATTTTCCGATTGTATAGTATGGCTTCTAAGTATTGTTTGAATTACATAGTTTTTAAAATCTTTTTCCTTGCCTAGCGAATATGTGGCAGGCGAATATGGTTTGCTTGAAGTGGTTGTAATGATTATAACACCATTTGCTCCGCGAGAACCATACATAGCACATGATGATGCATCTTTAAGAATTTTGATAGACTCTATTGTATTCGGGTCGCCTTTCCATTCATATCCAACAGGAACACCGTCTACTACATATAGAGGTCGCGAGTCTGATTTAGTTCCTATACCGCGAATGGTTACATCTTTTTCGGCTCCGGGTGTTCCTGATTTTGAGCGTACTTGCACTCCTGCTGCTTTGCCTTGTAAAGCTTGATCTGCTGATAGTATAGGGTTACTTGCAATATCTTGAGATTCCATAGGAACAAGTGGTTGAGAAACATCTTCTTTTTTTGGTGATGCATATCCAATTTTTACAACTTCTTGGTTCAAAATGATTTCGGGTATGGAATTATCGCCGGGAATGTTTTGTTCGTTTTCGGATTTTTTACTAGCATTTGTGTTTGGTTTTTCGATTGATGTTGGTGGTATATAGGCTATATTGTTTTGCTGCGAAGTATCTGCTGTATAAGGTTTATTCTCAGGATTATATTGTATGTGGTGTTTGTATTCTGTAATTTGTTGTGTTTGTTTAGGAGCTTGAAGCAAAACAAGGATGCCAATACCGCATATAATTACAAGCGATGCCGCAATCATAATTGCTTTTTTAGGAATAAATTGAATTTTTTTGCCAGTAGGAATTGATGAACGAATACGAGCAGAAAGTGTGTCTGAAATTTCTGATATAGTTTCGGGATTTTCGAGTAATTGCAGTCCTTCAAATTCGTCGGTACACATGTCGCAATGCAACATATGTAGTTCTATGCGGTGCATATCGGTAGCCGATAAAGAGCCGCTCAAGTATGCGAGCATTTCATCACGCGTTATACATGAATTCGATTGATTGTGTATGTGTGTATTGTCTGTCATGTTTGTATTACTCGTATTTGCAAATTTCTTTTGCCATTTTGAATATAACTTTTTACTTGGTTGAGATTGAATCCTGTTTCGTTACTTATTTCTTTATAGCACTTTTTTTTAACATAGAATAGTTCTATACACAATCGTTGTTCTTTCGATAAGCCTTCGAGTTGTTGTTCAAATAGAAGCATTTTTTCTTCCAAGGCTATTTTTTCTTGTAGATGATTTCCATCGTCATTTTCCATACGAATTTCAGAAAAATATTCATGTTCTATCGAAATTTCTTTGGTATGAGCATGTGAACGAAGTATTTGGAAACAATAATGTTTGGTAACAGTGTATAGCCATGGTTTAAAAGTTTCGATAGTATGAATTAATAACGATTGGAACATTGATTCAAAAATCTGCATGACAGCATCTTCACTTTTTGTTTGATTCTTGAGATATTTCATACAAATCGAAAATACAAATGAAGTATAGCGAGTATACAATTCGCCAACAATATGGGGGTCTTTACTTTTTTTGTATAGACTAATTAATTCTATGTCAGATAATTGTTTAATCACGCAGATGTAATTCGAGAGTGTTTTTTATACATGCTGTAAAGTTTCACCACGTTGTTAATGGATAAACTTCCCCCTTCCTTTGCGAAGTGGAGCGCAGCGGAACGAAGCAAAGGAAGGGGGAAGTAGCATTATAAATGATAACTTGCTTAATTTTGTATTTTCTAAAAAACAAAAACATGAA
>MWCJ01000011.1 GCA_002069975.1 Bacteroidetes bacterium ADurb.Bin217
AACAACTTCGACTTGAATATCAATAATTTACATGAGTAAAATAACGATTATTGATTTTAGTCGGTTAATAATGATAATTATTATTACAACATAAAAGCACGACTTCCTTTGTACCGATTTGGCACTTCTCATATTTTCAATAATTACTTTTACAATTGTACCGATGCTATAAATACCCGAATGGAAGCCTGTGTCTATGTTGAAAAGAATTATTTTAAAAACGTAAGTGGTAATACTGTATACACCAAAGACAGTCAACTTCCCGGATATGCTACACTAGTAGATAATACATTTGATAATTCAAAAACTCCTAGTGCAAGTACGTGTTCAAGCTTTATTCCCTCGTATCAATACGCAGCAGTTCTTCATACTACAGCACAAGTTCCTACTATAGTTCCAACGTATGCCGGAGTTGGGAAAATTGGAAATGCTTCACCAGTTGTATCAATAAGTTCACCTCTCAACAACGCTTCGTTTGTAGGTCCGGCAACTATTACCATTCAAGCTTCTGCATCTGATTCGGACGGAAGTATTTCTAAAGTAGAATTCTATAACGGGGCTACTAAATTAGGTGAAGATACCAACTCGCCATATTCTTACACATGGAATACGGTACCAACCGGCACGTATACCTTAACAGCAAAAGCTATAGACGATAAAAATGCTACAAGCACATCGCAAGCTATTACCATAACAGTAATTTCTGCTACTACACCAACACTGCAAGGAACAAATACAAATCAAACTGTAGTTATACAATCGGCTATTACCCCTATGGTTTTTACCTGGGGCAATGCAGCTACCGATGTTAGTTATACTGCCTTACCTGCAGGTCTAACCGCAATAAAAAATACCACAAACAAAACACTTACTGTTTCAGGAACTCCTGCAACAAATGGGTCATTTACCGTTACTACTATTGGAGGCAATCCGGCAGTTCAAGTGCAAGCATCGGTTACATTAAACCAAAATTCGGTACTTGCCAATTGGTATCCATTTCAAGAAAATCCTATTTCGTTATCGTTTTTGTCATATGCAAACGCATCGGTAAATCCTACTCAAGATAATAGTGCATATAGTGCTACAGGATGCACCAACGGAGCACTTACCTTACAAAAAGCTACAGGAGAACTGCGTATAGAACTAAATTCATTACAATCGTTGCAAATACGATGGTTTGCTACGGGCGGCAGAACATTACAAATAATGTATGGAACTACCGGTACTGAACATACATGGAATTCTCCTATACAATATTCGAGTGGTGCGTATCAGCACAATCTTACCCAATTAATTCCCGACCTTGTTTCAAATCAAGCAATTGTGGTAAGAATTATAAATAATAGAGTAGATGGAGGCAGTTTGCATATTACCGATATATATGTAGAAGGAGCTATTTCGGGAAATACAACAACTTCGCAAACAATACAACTCAATCAAGGTTGGAATTTATTTTCATTTAGTGTTCACCCATCAGATTCATCAATTGCCACAATATTTGCGGGCAAAGATGTACAAGAAATCAAATCGGCATCAGCATTTTGGTATAAAGGACAACCGGCTGCATTTAATTCACTTACAAGACTTACTGCCGGACAAGGATATTTGGTGAACATGAATACGGCGGGAACACTAACGATTTCGGGCATTCCTTGTACGGGCGTATTGCCATACGCCCCATTAGGATGGCAATTAATAGGATATCCCTGTACAGATGTATTGCCATATGCTCCTACTCCCATATCCAATTATTTCAACACAAGCAATTGCCAAATTATAAAGAATTTTGAAGGGTATTGGCAACCAAATGGCACATCAAATTCTCTTTCGAATTTTGAACCAGGTAAGGCTTATTTTTTAAAAAGATAATGCACCAACAATTTCTAAGATTCTATTTCTGAACAAAATATTCTTGCAATAAATCTTCGTATTTATAATAACCTTTGGGTTTAGTCAATAAATTTTTAGCGGCAAAAATTACCCCATTCCCAAAAGCTTCGCGCGAAATAGATTCGTGAACAAATCGAATTGTTTGATAGGGAAATCCAAAAATAACCTCGTGCTTACCCACAATACCGCCTACACGTATTGAATTTACTTTATGATCTTCTAAATCGAGAACTTCCGCCATTTTTTGGGCAGTTCCCGAAATTCCTTTTTTACCCTTAAAATGTTCTTCAACTATTTCAATATCTACATATGGATTGATTTTTTTAAGAAATTTAGCAGCAAACAAAATATAATTTACACCAAACGTAATGTTAGGCGACCAGAATATTTTTGTAAGTTTACCTAATTTTTTAATACATGAAATTTCTTGTTTAGTATAATGCGAAATAGCAGATATTATTGTAATTCCCAAATGTGCAGCATATTCACCATAGGAATGAATAGCTTCGCTCGACGAAAAATCAATTATAATATCTACAGGCTTTTCAAGAATTAATTGTTCTATGCAAATCTGCTCCGACGATATAATCTCTGAAGGATCTTGCACGTGAATATCAAGAAATTCAGCTGCCGAACGATGTGCTAATTGACTACTTTTTCTATATATCCATTCCAAACAAAAATCGTTATGTTCTAATAATACTGAAGCAACAGCCTTTCCGGTTTTTCCAAATCCTAATAATCCTACTTTCATACGGTTTCTGTATTATTGTAAAGCAATAAAATAGTTACATTACTTGTTGCTATGTAACTATACGCCTACACTAATTTGTATTTACAATTATGTTATCGATTTCGCAATGTCTATTGCGTAATATGAGTTTATGCAAATATACATTATTACAGAGTGTATTCCAAATTAAGAATTATGAGGAATGTGTAATTCCTTTAAACCCCTATAATAATTGGAATTACAGAGTTAAGAAGCATCGTTACAAAATTATTTCTTAAGAAAATATCCCTTGCCCTGTTCAAAGTTAGTAATAGAATTTGCTGTGCCTCCCGGTTCCCAAAACCCATCGAAGTTTTTAATTATTTCGCAATTGGTTACATTAAAATAATTGGATATGGGTATAGGGGCGTATGGCAAAACGCCGGTACACGGATATCCAATCAATTGCCAACCGGTAGGGGCGTATTGCACTACGCTCGTACAAGGAATGCCCGAAATTGTTAAAGAACCTGCAGTATTCATAAGCACTAAATAGCCCATCCCTGCTTGTATGTGTGTTAGTTTATTTAATTCAGCTGCTTGCCCAAGTTTCCAAAACACATCGGCATTTTTAATTTGCTGTACTTGTAAGCCTGTAAATACAGTTGCTATTGAACTATCTGTGGGGTGTACATTGGTAGAAATTAAATTCCACCCCGCTTCTAACTGAATTGTTTGACTAACAGGAACAACACTTGATGTATTTGAAAGTAACACAGGTGTTCGTGCACAATAATTTCCGGCTGTAACACGCCATTTATAAAAAAATAAATAATATGGTTTTGCATCAATCCATGCTAAATTTGAACCTAAAATAGAAATTAACCCATCAACAGTATACGGAAAATGAATATCGGTATCGGCTTCGTAGGAGTGACTTAATTTATCGGTTGTCCCTGCAGCGTCCATATAATATATTCCCGGTGACAGTTGAGTACCAATTTTAATTCGTTGTTCTCCGGCACTGAGATTTGTATATGTAATAGTTGAAACTACTGTACTTTGGTCCGATGCAAGTATTCTGACAGTCACATTTTGCGTTGCAACAGGATACACCGAAATAGAATCTAAAGTAAGTGTTCGAAATACTTCGAATTTCATACGTCTGTCAAAACGATTATCGGTATATGTTCCACCTGTTACAGGTTGTAATTTTCCAACAATTCCACTATACCCAAGATTATCTTGCACATATAGGTATGAATTTGTTGCAGGAATTGTCGTTGTATAATCCTTCCCTTGATACACTTGAGTTCCTCCGGCAGATACTGTATACCAGCCGTAATCTGTTCCGGCATTTTGTACGCTCAAAGTAACAGGAGAATTTACAGCCCCCGAAGCGTCTGACACTTGCAATAAACCCGATGTTACTTCTACCTCATCACTTGCATCAGCACAACCAGATGCCGATACAGTAACAGAATACGAACCTGCATCTTTCACCGTAAGACTTGACGATGTTGCATTTGCAATGATATTTGAATTTTTTTTCCATACATACGATACACCAATTCCTTCTACATTTGCATGCAGTGTTTCGAACGATGAAGAACATATAAATCTATCGGCACCCAATTGAGGTGCCAACACATTGGTAACACTCACAGTATCTTTACGAACACAGCCTAAACTATCGTACACCACTACGTATTCACCGGGCGAAGAAACTTGAATTGTTTGTGAATTCCCTATAGTAGTACCATTGTGTAACCATATAAATGTTGCATTTGTTGGACTCACATTGGCATCGAGCGTTACCGAAGTTGCCCCACACAAAGTTTTATTACTTCCTATTTGCGGACCAGTACACGATACATAATCAACATCTGCTTTGGTTGCCCCAATTTTTACATCATCAAACCACGTATAACAAGTTTCTGTAGGAGCCCATGTAGCATCGCTACCACCATGAAAAGTTGAAAAATATAATGCATCTACTTTATCGGTATTTGTTACAAATCTGTATCCTGTAGTTAACAACACATGCTGTCCGTTAACCCATACCTCAACTTCGCCATCGTATGTAGTAGGTGATGAATTTATTTTTACCCGTTCCATTATATGATACCATACTCCTTTTTGAAATATCACATTTTCACCACCGGGAAATACCAAATCAAGATTATCACCACATGCATTTACTTTGTCGAGATGATAAAGATATAATACTGCTTTACCTCCGGGACGCCACATTAAACGAGCCGAAAACCCATTAGTACCGGTACAAACAGCACATCCACTACAACGTGCTCCACCTGCTAAACCCGGAAGTTTACCACCTTCACTCGTTGTTCCCCAACTAAAATTTTCTGAAAAACGTACCCAGTATGACATATACGCTTCGTTTTGAGCAGTAAACAATAACGGTACTTGTGTTCCATTCGGTCCCGGTCCATATTCACCTGCGGGATAGGTTACACGTAATGATTTAGTGCCCGACACCGAGGTAGTGTTATCAATCATTGTTCTATCGGCTAATCCATTGTCCCATGTATCGGTAGTAAATCCATCGGCCTGCCATAGCGAACGAATAAAGGGCGTGCCTACAGCTTGCGATTCAAAATTTGTAACAGAAAAAATTTGTGCTGTTGTTGCAATCCAAGTGCAACAAAGCGTACAAAAAACAAGTATCGTATATTTCATAAAAACAAGTTTAGGATATCTCAGTTCCGAATGCAGAAAGTAAATATACTACATTTTACATCAAAAAAACTCCAACCAATAGAAAAAAATACAACCCAAAGGAGTTTCCAATAAATGCTCAAACTTGACTAGAAATGAGCATTCTTGTATCTTAGCATATTCCATTATTTTGAGTTAAAGCAAAAAAAAAATCTCCCTAACACATTACAAATTTCGTCTTTTTTTTTATGTATTAGTATTTTTGCGTACATTTGAAGATTAAAAAATATATTCCATTGTATTGAAATATTTCAATTGCTATATGTTTTATACAATGTGATATATTATAGTTCATGATACTATACAAAAAACATATATAAACAACAAATAGTGTTGTATGTGTATGATAAAATAAAACATATAAAGTAGTTACCAGTAATGCTATGAACAACCATGCAATCGACAAACAGCAAAAAGAAATGAGACAGAACATATCAATATTAGTTGGCTCAGGATTTTCAATTCCCGAAGAAATTCCGGGTGTTCGACAATTAAATCAACGACTTTCTAAAATTGACGAAAGTGAAATCTTAATTCACACTGACCAAAGAGCAATTTTTCTAAACGGACAGAATGACCCAAATCGTTGGTCAAGGAGGGACGAGAGAATTTTCCTACAAGAATTTTTAGAGTTTTATAGTTCTGAAGTTCTTAAAGCTGGCGAAGAATTTCATTACGAAACTTTTTACGACTACTATTCTGGCTATTTGACAAGCCACGAAAACAATGAAGCCATTGAGGATTTTTACAAACGGTTTAACGACAAACATTTTAAGGGTTCAGACAATTACAGAGACTGTTACAACAGAATTTCAGACTTCAACAGAAGTTTTAATCAACTTTTAGCATCACAACTCCACAAGACAAAATATTTTGAAGATATAAGCACATTAAATTATCCTCCATACGACCCTTTTATTGGATTTTTAAGAGAGTTGCTTAAAACTTGCGACATCAAATTTCATACATTAAACCACGACTTGTTTTTTGACTGGTTAGGACAACATCATTCCGACTTGTGGCAACATTTTACTGACGGTTATCAACTTGAAGGTTCACCATTTTATGGGACTGTTAGCTACGACTTCAATGGTGGCACAGACAAAAAAGTGCATAAAACATACTATGTAAAACTTGAGCGTTTCATTGACAAATTTGACAAACCGCTTGCCCTTTACAAGCTTCACGGAAGTGTTTTTAATACAATTGTTTACACACCACAACCTGACCAACAAAAAATTCGCTTAAAAGACAATTATGCAGTATCTCGGTTTCTAATGGAAATCACTGACCCAGTAACTGGTGAACAAAAATTTGAAAATTTATGGGACGAAGTAGCTCCTGACTTTTTAAGTGGAACAACTAATAAAACTAGATTTTATACAGGCGACCCTTACTATAAAAATCTATTCAAACATTTTGAAAACAACCTTTTGAAATCAGAACTACTTGTTGTAATTGGTTACGGTTTTCAAGACCCTGGAATAAACGAATATCTTGAACAAAACTTTTTATCAAGAGGAAAACATATGGTTGTGATTGACCCATATAAACCAAAGACAGACTTACTTGAAAAATATAAAGCGACTTATATTCCTAAAGGTGTAACTCAAGTGACATATCAAGAATACTTGGAACAAATTCCAAAAGAACTTAAACCTAAAGTGGAATGACAATGCAACGACAGGAAAAAGCACTACTGGTAACACGCGGTATAGTTAATTGCCGGTGCAGTGGGTATTCGAGCGGCACAGTTCGTATCAAAAGTAGTTGTAACTTGATAGGAAAGTGCTTTGAAATCGGCAACTAACCATACCGCCAAACGTTATGACTAATGAAAAAATGAAATTATATTTAATATTTTTAATATTTTCAATAACTATAATTTCTGGATATGCTCAAGTAGAATATAGTATTATATATAGTGTTACATGTGATGATACTACAAAATATTATAATGGAAATGCGTTACTTGTTAATAGTCTAGGCGAAATGTTTTACTCAAAAGAATTACCAGATACTGGAATATATTATATGCTTAATAGTGATTTTGAAGAAATATATGAAATACATTTAAATGAATATAAAATTTATATAGATACAATTTTAGGTGAAACAATAGAATTTGTAAGATGGGTTTCTAATCCACCAGTTACATATTATTTATGCTGTTCTGATTCTTGTAATGGTAATCAAAAAAGTTATTATCCAAATGGTAACATTAAATATGATGGAAATTTTAAAAATGGCAATGAAAACAAATTTCTCAAAGAATATTATTTCAATGGTAATTTAAAATATGAATATTATAAAAATTTGTTTAATTATTCATCTACAAACTATTACGAAAATGGTCAAATTGAATATGTTTTCACAAAAAATACGATTAGTCGATATAACAAAAATGGTTTAAAAATATACCATTCAAAAAGAAATAAAATTAAATATAAAATAGATATAAATAAAGATGGTAGTATAAAAGCTAAGCTTATTAAAAATAAGATATTTTATTACAAAAACGACACATTAAAATCGATAGTTAAATATAGAAAAACTTTAATTCAATGGGATTACTGTTGGGATAAGTTACTTTTTTGGGAAGAAAACTATTGTGGTGGTAGATTCTTTCCTAGTAAATATAACTATTTGATTAAATATAAAGAATTTAATTCTAATAATAATTTAATAATTAAAGCATGTATGATAGCTAGGTTAGAAGAGCCAAATAAAATATTTGAAATTTATAAAGATATTGACTGGGTAAGAAGAATTAAAATTTATGAATCAGGAAAATTAGCTTTTAAAGAAAGAAATATAAGCATTGATAAAATTTTAAATAAATTAACTAGCCATAACACACGCTAAGCCTCATGGTAGGTGCGTAGTGCCTTTGAGCGGCATTTCTCGCTTGCGTCTTCTGTCACGGGGTGACAGAACGGAGACCACGAATTACTGCCTATGTAAGCTCCCCCAAAACCTGGACAGTTTAAAAGTAATAAAAGGTAATTATTATGTGTGATTTAGTATGCTTGTAACCTGAATTTTCGACAGACAAAATCCTGCTTACGAAATCTGTAGAAAAAATCAGTTAATACTCAAACTCCCCAAATTCGCTTCGAATCACCAATTCGGTAGCTTCACTTGCTTCTACCCTACCTACTATGTGGGCTTCAATACCAAATGATTGTGAAATATCTATAATTGTTTGTGCATGTTCGGGGGCTATATATATTTCCATGCGATGTCCCATGTTAAACACTTTGTACATCTCTTTCCAGTCGGTACCGCTTTGTTCTTGAATAGTTCTAAAGAGCGGAGGAATAGGAAACAGATTATCTTTAATGATTTTAAGATTTTTGACAAAATGCAATACTTTAGTTTGTGCACCACCCGAGCAATGTACCATACCGTGTATGTGTGGTCGTAATTGATCTAATACTTGCTTTATAACCGGAGCGTAGGTACGTGTAGGCGAAAGCACCAATTTACCTGCATTGAGTGGCGAACCTGGTACGGCATCGGTAATACCTAAATTACCGGAATACACCAAATCATACGGTACAGCAGCATCGTAACTTTCGGGATATTTATGAGCCAAATATTTTGCAAACACATCATGGCGCGCCGATGTTAAGCCATTGCTTCCCATACCGCCATTATATTCATTTTCGTAGGTAGCTTTACCAAACGAAGCAAGTCCCACTATCACATCACCTGCTTGAATGCGAGCATTGTCTATTACATCGCTTCGTTTCATGCGACACGTTACGGTGCTATCTACTATTATGGTGCGAACCAAATCACCCACATCGGCAGTTTCGCCACCGGTAGCATACACACCTATTCCCATAGTGCGGAGCTCGGCAAGCAATTCGTCGGTCCCATTAATTATAGCCGACAATACCTCTCCGGGAATCAACTGCTTATTGCGTCCTATGGTTGACGATACTAATATATTATCAACAGCTCCTACGCACAACAAATCGTCGATATTCATAATCAGAGCATCTTGTGCTATGCCCTTCCATACCGATATATCACCGGTTTCTTTCCAGTACATATATGCCAACGACGATTTGGTTCCTGCACCATCGGCATGCATGATATTACAATAGTCGGGGTCGCCACCCAGCATATCGGGAATTATTTTACAAAATGCTTGCGGAAACAATCCTTTGTCAATATGTTTTATGGCATTGTGCACATCTTCTTTTCCTGCCGAAACGCCCCGTTTGTTATATCGTGATTCTACTGTCATTATGTATGCGTATATTATTTTTGAATTTTTGCCCAAGAATCTTTCAATCCTACTGTTTTATTAAAAATTAACGAACCGTTACTCGAGTCTTTGTCTACACAGAAATAACCGGTACGTTCAAATTGACAACGGAATCCGGCCTGTGCATCTGCAACCGACGGTTCTAGTAACGCCGGAACTTCTTCTAACGAATGAGGATTGATATGTTCCAGAAAATCATGACCTTCGGCAACATCCATAGGGTCTTCTACCATAAACAATCTGTCGTACAACCTAACGGTAGCCGATAATGCCGCATGCACAGGAACCCAATGCAAAGTGCCTTTTACTTTTCGTTGCGATGCTTCCGTTCCACTGCCACTTTTAGTATCGGGGTCGTAGGTACAATGAATTTCGGTAATATTTCCTTGTGAATCTTTTATAACATTTTCGCATTTTATAATATATGCATATTTCAAACGCACTTCGTTTCCCGGCGACAAACGGAAGAATTTTTTAGGAGCATCTTCCATAAAATCAGATTGCTCAATATACAATTCGCGACCAAACGGAATATCTCTATAGCCCGATTGTTCATCTTCGGGATTAATTTTTCCTTGTAATATTTCGGTTTTACCTTCGGGATAATTGGTAATAACCACTTTGAGCGGTTGCAACACAGCCATTACGCGAGGTGCAGTTTTATTCAAATCTTCGCGAATACAATGTTCAAGCAAAGCTACATCTATAATATTTTCGCGTTTAGACACCCCTACTTTTTCGGCAAAATTACGAACAGATTCGGGAGTAAAACCACGACGACGCAATCCACTTATAGTAGGCATACGCGGGTCGTCCCAACCCGACACATGCTTTTCTTCTACCAATTGCAACAATTTACGTTTACTCATTACCGTATAGGTAAGATTTAACCGAGCAAATTCACGTTGTTTTGGGCGAATTTGTCCCGGTTCTGCAATATGGTTGAGAAACCATTCGTACAATGGACGATGTACTTCGAATTCCAAGGTACATATAGAATGAGTAATACCTTCAATAAAATCGCTTTGTCCGTGAGCAAAATCATACATAGGATATATACACCACGCATCGCCTGTTTTGTGGTGATGTGCATAACGAATACGATACATGATAGGGTCGCGCATGTGCATGTTGGGCGATGCCATATCTATTTTTGCACGCAACATACATTCACCTTCTTTGAATTCGCCGTTTTTCATACGAGCAAACAAATCAAGATTTTCTTCAACCGAACGATTTCGATACGGACTTTCTTTTCCGGGAACAGTTGGTGTTCCGCGACTTTCCGATACCTCTTCGGCTGTCATATGACATACGTATGCATTCCCTTTTTTAATTAATAAAACTGCCCAATCGTATAATTGTTGAAAATAATCAGATGCATAAAATTCGTTCGTGCCCCAATTGAAGCCCAGCCAACGTACATCTTCCTTAATTGAATCAACATATTCTATATCTTCTTTGGTAGGATTGGTATCGTCGAAACGCAAATTACATTGTCCGCCATACTGCTGTGCCAAGCCAAAATTTAAACATATAGACTTGGCATGACCTATATGCAGGTAGCCGTTAGGTTCGGGAGGAAAGCGAGTGATAATTTTAGAAACATGCGGTAAATCCGCTTCAATAATTTGTTCTAAAAAATTCAACGATTTTTTTTCGTTATCGTCTGCTTCGTGTAAAACTTCTGTATTCGACATTGTATATTAATTTTTTACAAAAATAAAATTTCTGTGCATTTTGTTTATAGTAATTGTACTGAAATACATATTTTTTTTCAAAAATGACTTATTTTTCGCAAAAATTAGAATGAATATGGGGATAATAGAAATCGAAGACATGGAATTTTATGCATTTCATGGTTGTTTTGAGTCAGAAAAAATTGTAGGTAATACATTTCTTGTACAAGCACAACTGCACACCAATTGTTCGGTACCTGCACAAACCGACAATATTGCAGACGCCTTGAATTACCAAACAGTATATGAAATTATAGAAAAACAAATGAGCATACCATCGTCGCTTTTGGAACATGTATGCAAACGAATATTAGATGCATTGTTTGCGCAATTTCCCGACCAACTGGCAAAAGCTCGCATTACAGTGGCAAAACTTGCTCCTCCCATGGGAGGCAAAATAAAATCGGTGAAAGTAACAATGCAAGCGGCGAATAGTGAATTGTAAAAAAATATTGTTAGAATGAAATTTCAGGCAGTTTGTTTTTATATCGGAATAATTTTATTAGCATCATGTAGTACATACAGCGATGAAATAGACAAAGAATTTGTAGGTGAATGGAGATATTATTATGGTGATGAATACTATTCAGACTTAATAATTACCGATAAAGGAATTGGAGATTATCAAGAAACACATTATAGTAAAGGAGCAGGCTTTAGCGGTCGTGTAACAATACACGATGATATACTAAAAGTTGGTCAAAAAAAATTTAAAATAGTTTCGTATCCTCGATTAATTGACACACTCAGTGCAAATCAAAACCCTACAGCGTATAAGGCTATTCACTGGCAAATGGAACTAATAGGACCTATGTTTTATATATCATCGGGAGTATATAATAAATATGAACGATTAGAAGAATAGGATACAAATGAAACTCGAAGACATGGAATTTTATGCATTTCATGGTTGTTTTGAGTTAGAAAAAAATGTCTGTTTATGTCTTTTATATTACTCTACTACAACTATTTCTCTATATTTTGACACAGCATTACTTACAGTTACCGCATACACACCTTGTGGTAGATTTGATATTACAACAGGAATCATTTTTTGAATATGCATTTCGATAACCAATTTACCTTCTGAAGAATATATCTGAAGTAATCCGTATATAGGCGATTGAACGGAAAATTCAGATTTTGCAGGATTAGGATATGCTATAGCATTGATATTTTGTACTGTTTCTATTGAATTAATGACAATGACTGCTCCGGGTTGAGTAATTGTAATTTCTTGAGTGCCTTGAACTGTAGCAATTACAATAGTTCCCGTTCTACTTTCGGTAGATGTATTTTCGGATGTAGTAATAGTAACAGTAGCATCTCCGCTAACACCTGCCGAAGGCGTATATGTAATCCATTCATTCGGAGAAGATATAGACCATCCCCCTATAACTTCAAATTCAATTTGAGATTGTTCACCACTGTTAGATACTGCAAGAGTAGTTTGTTCTAAAAATATTCCATTTGATTCAATAATTGTTTCGAATTCATTCCATCTGGCGTAATTACTATAGGTAGATGCACTGCCTTCAGGGACATATAATACTATAGAACTTTTATCAATATACTTAAATGGACTAAACGAATTGTTAGCTATATTGATAGGTGTTGTTTTAGTTGTATAGATACCGGAAATTTGAATGTCAGCTGTAAATGCATAGTCGTCTATATACGTTACCGATTCTGGAATTGCAAAAATTCCCGTTTTTGTTATAGGAATTGCCAATAATTGCGTTTTTGTTTTATTATATAATACACCGGAAGTACTCGAAAATTTAGTATTCGCATCATCTACAACAATATTTGCACTACAACCTCTAAATGTTCCAAAAGGTATAGTTACAGTAGCCGTAGGAATAGTAACAGTTTCCATTTCATTACATCCACTAAATGCCCACGAGTCGAGAGTCGTTACCGTACTTGGTATGGTTATGTTACCCGAAATATCGATAGGACAAAAGATTAAAGTGGATTTTCCTTTATTATATAGAATTCCATCGAGGCTCGAAAAATTTGGATTCGATGCAGCTACAGTTATAGCACCACTTGATTCATAAAACGAATTATTCATAGAATTAGTAACACTTGCAGGTATAGTAACCGATGTAAGTTTAGTACACTTATAAAATGCACTTTCTAAAATACTTGTTACCGTAGATGGAATTACATAATCGCCCGAATAACTTGCAGGAAATAATTTAATTTGTGTTTTATCTTTATTAAAAAATATTCCGTTTTCACTCAAATAATTTGGATTGGCAGGATCAACGGTAATATAACAATTGGCTCCATTAAATGATGTTATTCCTATTGTAGTTGTAGATGCCGGAATTGTAACGTTTTGCAAGCCGGAACAACTTTGAAAACAATATCCTCCGATTTCGGTAACCGATGAAGGAATTACTATTGATTCTAAATTTGTACATCCTTGAAATGCCTGACTGCCAATTTTGGTAATAGTATTTGGTAACGTAATTGAAACTAGTACCGTATTATTTCTAAATCCCTCCCAAGGTATTGCATTACTATCGTATGTATAAAAACCTGAAGTGCCTGAAACTATAGTTGCTTGACTCATGTCAATAACAGATAAAACAGGCATATAATAGGGGTCCATTGCAAAAATATCGTTCACATTTATTGTTCCTGTAACGGTAAGATTTGTAGTAGTACTCTTTTCTTCCGGAGTGAGTAATGTAGACAATTGCCCGGCGGTATTAACTGTAATAGATTTGTATACTTGAGCACATAATACTTGTTGTACTGTTAACAAAATTGCTAATAGATAAATTTTCTTCATTTGGTTATTTTTTAGGATTTTAAATAAAAATCAAAGGTAGATTATTTCTTTATAATAAAAGTATAAACCATACATTTATTTACGCATGTTTTTTACAAAACATGCAACTAGTTCTATTGCAAAAATTGAGATGTATTATTGCTCGCTTCTTCGTTTAATTTCGTCGCGAATTTTCGATGCTTTTTCGTAATCTTCGGCTTCTATAGCATCGGTAAGCATGGCTTTAAGGTCTTCGTCTGATTCAAAAGCAAACGAATTTTGGGTTTCCGGTTGTTCGGGCTCGGGTGCTCGTTCCGATTCTTGATGTTTTCTCTCTAAATCCAAAACAATTCCGGCACGTAAAATTACATCGCTGGTAGTATAAATAGGGCTATTGAAACGTACTGCCAATGCAACCGCATCGGAGGTTCTCGAATCTATCTCAACTGTTTTGTCGTTTTGTTTTACAACTATTTTTGAATAAAAAATACCTTCTTGCAATTTGTAAATTATGACTTCTTCGAGCGAGATTTCGAATTCAAAAGCTAAACTGCGAAACAAGTCGTGAGTAAGCGGACGAGGTGCTTTCATGTTTTCTAACTCTATGGCAATTGCCTGTGCTTCTGTTCCACCTATTATAATAGGTATACGACGTTCACCTTCTTCTTCAACTAAAATTAATACATAGGCATTATCTTGTGTTTGACTAAATGACAATCCCAAAATATTTAACTTTACTTTCTGCATATCTAAAATTTACTGTTCAAAGATACATGTTTTTTGATAAAAATATCTTAGGACATGCAAATTTTGTAGGGATTACATTTTTTTCAACTGAAAATACATATTAATAAACATTCGTTTCATACAAGTATTAAAGTTCTAATTGTATCATCAAAACACAAATTTGAATATATAACGAGCTACTTTGAAAACTCATTTTATCTACAACGTCTGCAATATAATCCGCTCTATTTCAATTTTTTTGTCAGTACTTATATCGCCTTGACTTTGCACACATTCTAAAAGTTTTTTCTTGAAACTCCAGCAAGTCATTTGTCGTAATTCGAGTTTTTGAGATAATTCATGTGATGAAATTTCTTTGGCATTGCATACAATATATGCAATATAAAATGCTTTGGGGTAGTTTGTGTTAATTGTTGTATAAAATTCTTATTCCACAATAATAATCTTTTGTTTTAAAAGCACATTAATCTCTTTCAATAATTGAATTTCATTTTTCAACACTTCAATTTCTTTTTTGTCATGTGAATTTGATATGTACAACGTAAAAAAATCAAATTCCAAAATCTCGGAAATTTTCAAAAGTAAATCAGTATCTATTGATTTGCGATTAAAAACATGATATATATTTTCTCTTGATTTATTAATTCTTTTAGCAAATTCAGTTACAGTAAGCCCTTTGCTTATAAATACAGTATGAATATGTTTACCTATATGAACGTCTTTCATGTAAACAAAATTCAACACTTTTGTTAACGATTACAGCTAAAAACAGTAAAAATAATTTATCAATTTCGTTTGTTTTATTTAACATTTTTATATTTTGCTTAATCAAACACATCAAAATTACATTTTTACTAATCTCTAAAACAACTCTTTATGAAAAAATCATGTATATTCACAGTAGCATTTGCAGTATTATTATTTATATCAAGCATTAGTTTTGCAGACACATACGACCCGAACAAATCGTATGTAAAAAACGAAGAAACTACAATTACCATTAATGGAATTCTTGTAACAGTAGTATATTTAAACGAGAGTCCTTCATCAAATTTTAATCCTTCAACACCCTATGACCCTAATAATGGGTGGTTATGGAGTATTTCAAAAAATTATACAGGCGAATGGGTGCCATATCATTATACATTGTTTGCTGACAAACCAACAACTGTAACATTTTCTGGTCTTACATACCAACTTACTCAAGAAGTGTGGCCAAACACTCCAAATCCTAGTGCAGCAACATGGGCATGGACTTGTTTAAACTGTTCTAATATTGTTACATGTTCTAACAATATAACTACCGACTATTTTCCTATAGCTCTTGCAAAACAAAATAATGGTAAAGATAATACAACACCTCCAAATGCTTCGGGAGGTGCCGGTATAATTGCGGGACAAGATGGTAATTTTTTAAACATTAACCAAATACGAAGCTGCAATACACCTCTTGCATTATACAACAATGATATTTATTTTCGTGACGGTTGCGACCCTCATGCAGGTTTAGGCTATTATGGTATAGCAGACAATACCAATGTATCTGCTCCTCAAAAACGACTATTTGCCGATAATGACACCGATGGACCTGTATTATATGGATGGAAAGGCGGAGCACTTGGAATACGGCAACGAACTAATTTAAGTTCTGTAAATGGCCCACATATAGAAAAAATAGCTTTACAATGGACTCCAAGCGATGTTTTAATTGGTTCATCTACGTTACCTATGAATTTAAAAACGTATGGACCAATTTTAAGCTATAATATTCAAGATGCTAAATATGGTATATTTTTTACAGGAACAAATAATGGTAGAATAATTTCTGTAAACAATTCAACAACAGGTCAAACTGTTTTTAGATTGTATGGCAATGGAGAATTACGAACTAAAAAAATATGGGCAGAATCTATAGATGTTGTTGCAAGTGTACAATGGCCTGATTATGTTTTCAAAAAAGATTATGCATTAATGAGTTTACAAAATTTAGAATTATTTATAGCACAACATAGCCATTTACCTGAAGTACCTACCGAACAACAAGTAGCTGAACAAGGTATAAATGTAGCCGAAATGAATGCGATACTCCTTAAAAAAATAGAAGAGCTTACATTGTATATTATTGATTTACAAAAACAAATTGAAGCTACAAATGCAAAAGTTGATAGTTTAGATAAATAACATGTAATTCTAAAGAAATTATGAAAAAAATAATTATAATACTACTATATTTGTGTAGCACTTTTGTAAGTAATCACATGTACGCACAAACTACACAAGAAAATTTAGAAAAATACTGGCTATACAGAGACAGATTGCGAAAACATTTTATAGTAATTAGCCCTCATGATGAATTTGGAACTAATATTCCGTTTTTTTATCATTCTTATGAAGGTGATAATAGAAAAGGTTTAACTATAGGTGATGGGAACGATGGATTACAATATTATATAGGAATGTTAGCAACGGAATATGCTCTTTTACAAAAATATACCATGGATGTAACCCAAACACGCAATGAATTATTGTATGCTCTAAAAGCTGTTGAACGACTTGATAAATTTGCTGAATGCCAATTTAGACAATTACCAAATATACGTAATTCAGGGGATGGGACTGGAACAAATACAAATAATTATTATTCGCAAATACCAAACACAAATCAATATCAAGAAGGCGATTTGAATGGTTTTTTTATTCGTGATGATATTGGCAAAGATTTTATTGAGAGATATCCTTATTTAAAATCATATGGTGAAGTACGTTCTACATTTGTCATGGGGCATGGAAGAAACATGCCGTATGAAGAAAGTAAAGATAATGTATGGAATTATTTGCCCAATTTAGCTTTAGTATATGTGCTTGTTGACGACCCCATTATTCAACAAAAAGTAAAAGATATAACTTTTAGAATGATAAAACACATGCATTACAACATGACGAATCGAGTTTATTATCCATGTGGACTTTTTAGTGATTGTTTCCCTGGAGAATGGAGAACTATGACTACTCCCACTTGGAGAATTATGAACCCAGTAACTGGATTTATGGCTGTTGATGGAGCTGCAGTTGAAGAAATTCTTATAGGTAACGGTAATCTTGATGGCTTTAACTATGGATTTGCTGAAGCAGGAAATTTTATTATTAAAAATTCAGAATACCCAAATTTGCATTTTGGTGCATCTCAAGAAATTGGTCGCGAAAATTGGTTTTATTTTTATAATGGATTTGCAGGAATATGGTCATCTCGCACACCTCATTCTAGTTTGGCAACAGTTGGCGGCAATAACACTATATATTCAAATTATGCTGCTGGTACTATTATGCACGCTTTGTTAGCTACTCTTTTTGTTGATATTGGCAAAAGCCCATCAAAACTAGAACATTTACCTCTCATACGCAAACTTATAGTAGAATATCAAATGAAGAAAGGGATGTACGATAATTATGAAGATTTACAAGTATTTAATGAATATAAAAGTTCCAAAAATTTACTATCTTTCTACGAAAATTTACTAAACGAAGCTCCTATTTGCGGTCCAGTAAATTATGGCCCAGATAAGTATCGGGTAATTAATTGGAGTGTTGATAATAGATTGACTAATAGTGGACAAATTAAAGAATTAAACCCGAAACCTGATGGTTCTGATCCATATCGTGTAAAAATTGATAACGCATGGAATAATGGAGTATATAATGGTATTGACTATATGCTTTTACATAATTTATATTGGTTATGTTTTGCCCCACCTTCAGAACCTTATACGGTGAATTGCACAAATTATTTTCCAAATATTCATACACGCAAAATCGTTTCAAATTGTACTATTCCAGCCGATAAAACTATTACATATACAGCAAGCGAATCAATTTCGTTACAACCTGGTTTTTCGGCACAAAAAGGTTCTACATTCAAAGCAGAAATTAACACACAATGGAGGTATCAGTATACAAATCCTGCTGAATTAATTTCTTCAAATAATTGCTATTCCGGAATTCCCTATTCATTACAAAAATCGGAATCAATAACATCTGAAATTTACAATAAAATTTCTCCTTATACATATCCATCAGAAATTGTTGATTTACCTCTGTATGCTATTATGCCAAATCCTAATACCGGAAGTTTTACTATTAAAAATCTTCAACAAAAAAATTTCAACATTCAAATCTATTCTATGTCAGGTGTCTTATTGGCTCAACACCAATCGTATGGAAATGATATTCCTATTACAATCGAACAAAAAGGAATATTTCAATTACAAATAACTTTAGAAAATAAAATTTTTACCGAACAAATAATTTGTAAATAATTATGAAACCAATATATGTAATCTCTTTTGTTTTACTAGTTTTTCAAAGTTGCAGTTGTAAGCATTGTATGGATTATCTAACAGCAGAAAATAATAAAATTCCATATACCCATGGTGAAGTTTTAGCATTTACAAATGATACGCTTGGAGTACTGTACGACACTGTATATCTTGATTTAGGAAGCATCAATACCGAAGCTTCATATGGTTGTGTGGTTTCAAGTGAAGATTATTATGAATATTGTTCTAACTGGAGTGAAATCAAATATTCTAATAATTTTAAATTTGGAATACTACAAACACCAAACATAAATAAAAATAAAATAGGATATTATAATAGTGGTCAATTCTTCAAAATAAAAGATGATACAATTCTTTATAAACAAAAACCTGTTAAAGCACTTTGTTTTTATAGTAATGTAGATACTGTAGGTAGTGAAATATGGAATTATACAATGAGCAAAGATTCAACATTTGCATATAATAATTTTTATTTTATAACTGACACTGTTATCAAACTCATACAATACACCACTGTATATAAAGATGGTACGCGTAGAATATGGAGATTGAAGGAATAAAAAAACATTATCATGAAAAAATTAATAATAATTTCGATAATAAGTTTCATTGTTTTTTATGGTTGCAAATGCAAACATTGTCAAGACAATCTTTCTAAAGAAAACAATAAAATACCATACAATAATGGACAAGTTGTAATATTTGAAAATGAAACTATAGGTATCATGAATGACACAGTTTTTATAGAATTAGGAGAGATTAACACCGAAGCTGCATTTGGATGTATGCATTCAAATGATCCAATTATATATGAATATTGTTCAGCTGCTAGTTTACTAAAATATTCTAATAATTTTGTATTTGGAATACGCCAATTAACAAATGAAGATAATAATCAGATTATATATTATTCTTATTATAATTTCTTCAATAAAAAAAGTGAAACAATTATATATAACAAAAAATCAACGAAAGCACTTTGTTTTTATAGTAATGTAGATACTGTAGGTAGTGAAATATGGAATTATACAATGAGCAAAGATTCAACATTTGCATATAATAATTTTTATTTTATAACTGACACTGTTATAAAACTGATACAATACACAACTGTATATAAAGATGGTACGCGTAGAATTTGGAGGTTGAAGGAGTGAAAAATGAAATATGCTGGAGAATCTCAATTATTTAACTATGAAACAACTCTTTAAACTTTTACCCTTTCTATTTCTATGCATTTCATGTGATGAAATTGTATACTATGATATAACTGACGATAAAAAGCCGTTATTAGAAACAAATGACACGATTCTATTTTATTCTAATTTGAACAATACTATAGACACATTCGTAATTAAAAGAACAGATGAATATATTGTTCATGATAAAAAATATTATCATGAGTTTATTTCATGTGATTATAATTCTATTAATCTTTCAAAAATTAGAAATTCATTCTCTATACAACAAGGTGAGTCGATTAGAATTTCATCAGAAAGCCAATATTATCAAACAATATATCAAAATGATACTCCAAAAACATTTAAAATCGATGTAACAACCTATACTGATGTATTTAAACTAGAGAGATATAATAGCACTGATACAATTCCAAAAACTATCTATTACTCATATAAGGACGGTATAATCCGCTATGATTATTCAGATTCATTGTATTATTACCGAAAAAAGTAACAAATTATCAATAGTAATTATAGGGCTTAATATTATTGTAATGATAGTATATAACGTTATATACCTACAACGTCTGCAATATAATCCGCTCTATTTCAATTTTTTATCGAAGAAATTCATTTTTGGGAGTAGCGTATAGATTACATATTTTGTTTTTTTGTTTTACTTTCCAATATTTTTAAACTTTCTAAATAATTCTTTTCTACTTCGCTCAGTGTCATTTGCTGGTATTTCTTATATTCTTCGTTAGCCTTTTCAATAGCGGTATCATGGCTTATTGAACCAGCACCCTGCAACAGCCTTTCGCCGCTCATAGTAAGAATTCTATCCAAATGTTCCGACCAATCTTTCATTGTCATTGTTTGTTCTCTTTCGGCTTGACGCTCAGCAAAATCTAAATATCCGGAAACTATTTGCCCCAAAGAACGAAGCTCTTTTTCATCTAAATAATTTTTTGCTATTACAATATCTTTTAAATAAGGACGATTACCGGGAAAAGTCATTAATCCCATAAATTCTTTTTCCGCATCGGCACGGTTGAAAATAACTTCGGCTGCGGTTTGACCATGTACAGCATAATGTATTTTGTTTTGAACCTTTTTAAAAAAATCAATTGAAATCTCTGCTTGGGGATCATAATCGATACTGGTTGCATAAATATCGAGCACCTGACGATAAAACACTTTTTCGGATGCACGAATGTCGCGTATACGTTGCAATAACTCTTTCCAATAACCATCACCACCCAAATTTTTGAGGCGTTCGTCGTCCATGGTAAAACCTTTGCGAATATATTCATTAAGACGTTTGGTTGCCCACATACGAAATTGGGTTCCACGCAGAGATTTTACACGATAGCCCACAGAAATAATTACATCGAGATTATATAATTTTACCGAAATTTCCTGTGTTTTCCCTTCAATAGCACCATGTTGCTTGGTATGTCGGAAATTCCGACATACCAGTTCTTCGTGCAACTCTCCCTCTTTAAAAATGTTTTTAATGTGTTCGGTAATAGTAGTTCGTGCTTTGCCAAAAAGTTGAGCCATTTGCTCCTGCGACAACCACACTGTTTCATCCTCAAACCGCACATCTACAGAAATTTTCTCATCTTCGGTTTTGAATAAAATAAAATCTGATTTATTTTTTTTCATATTCTTTTTTTTATTCAGGATTTAAATGATTATGATTTACAAATTCCTTCTTATAAAATATTATAGCTACAGTAATAAATACACTTCTACAACGTCTGCAATATAATCCGCTCTATTTCAATTTTTTTGTCAGTACTTATATCGCCTTGACTTTGCACACATTCTAAAAGTTTTTTCTTGAAACTCCAGCAAGTCATTTGTCGTAATTCGAGTTTTTGAGATAATTCGTGCGATGAAATTTCTTTGGCATTGCATACAATATATGCAATATAAAATGCTTTGGGAAGAGGAAATCGACAGCCTTCGAACATTGTACCTACTTTTGCCGATTCGTCGTGTTTGCATTTGGTACATCGCCGCGAGTGTGCTTGCTTGCCCGTACAATAATTGGTATGCCCGCATCGTCTACAGGTATACCCTTGCTGCCATTTTGTTTCTGCTAAATACTGCAAACACGATTCTTCGCTTGCAAATCGCTGCTCAAAATCTTTTTCTGTAATTGAACTGAAAGGTCCTGCCATAAAGTGCGACTAAAACGATAAATTTATTAACAATTTGAAAAATAATTACACAAATATAGTGATATTAAAACGATATGCATTATATTTGTAAAAAAAATTATACACAATGAGAAAAAATATTGCACTTCTTCTATTAATTCCTACGATGTTGTTTGCATGTGGGAATACTCAAAAAAATGCCGATGATTCTAAGCAAACATCGCAAGACTCTACACAACAATCAACTGTTTCGGATCCTACAAAAGGTGAACATTACGGTAAAGTTGTAAAAATAAGTACTGCAGAATTTAAAGAATTAATTTACAACTACGAAGCCAATCCGCAAGCATGGGTATTTCGTGGCGACAAACCCTGTGTAATTGATTTTTATGCAGACTGGTGTCGTCCATGCAAAATGATAGCTCCTATTCTCGATGAATTGGCATTGGAATATGCAGGTAAAGTAAATTTTTATAAAGTAGATACACAAGTAGAACAAGATTTGGCTCGTGCATTTAATATTAGCAGTATTCCATTAGTTGTATTTTGTGGTGTGCAAGGCAATCCGCAAGGCACTATGGGGGCATATCCCAAAGAAGAGTACAAACGTATGATTGATTCTATTCTAACTAAATAATTATGGATACTTCAAACATTCAAATTCGATATTCGGAATTGGCAGAAACAACGTGCTGCCTATCTTGTGGCGGTGCTATAAACTATTCGAAACCACAATTGGGCGAAGTGTGTGTAGATTTGGGTAGCGGCAGAGGAACCGACGTACTTCGTATGGCAGAAGACGTTGGTCCAACCGGCTTTGCCTATGGTGTTGATATTTCGGATGGTATGCTACAAAAAGCTCAAAAACAAGCCGAAAAATTAGGTGTAGAAAACGTGAAATTTGTAAAATCGGAACTCGAAAAAATTGCATTACCAAATGCGTGTGCCGATGTACTCATTTCTAATTGCACCATAAACCATGCTACCGACAAACAAGCGGTGTGGAATGAGATATATCGAATTCTGAAATTCGGCGGACGATTCGTAGTAAGCGATATTTATGCCCTTGCTCCGGTGCCCGACGAATACAAAAACGACCCGCAAGCAGTGGCAGAATGTTGGGCTGGCTCGGTAACCAAAGATGTGTATATGCAACAACTCCGTAATGCCGGATTCAAAAATATTCAAATACTCGAAGAAAGTGCTCCCTATGATAAGGGCAAAATTCAAGTATCAAGTTTTACAATAGCGGGACGTAAGGAACGCTGTTGCAGTTGTTAGTAATATTTAATTTTTAAGCGTATGAAATCTTTAGTAAAAAAGACGCAAGCTCAAGAAACGAAAGTAGCACAATGTTGTGCTAAAAATTCAAAAATTGTAGCAGGCTGTCACGACTAACAACAATGCGGAGTGCGTGCAATCGCATTCCGCATTTTTTACCATTTTCAACCAAACAAAACACCACTCATATGTATTTTTCAAAACACAATATACTTTCGCGTATCAAAGATTCTGATTCTTTTTTTATACTGAATCCGTTGTTGCAACAAGCTGATATTATAACGGCTGATGAAGTAAAAAAAATAGTAGCTCACGACTATTCGTTGCCTGCTCTTGCAGAAAAAAAATATATATTACCTATTGAAGAAGAATCAAAACTGTATCGTCAAAAATATTTAGAATTTATAGATACGCGCGAAACCGATGAGGTGCAGTTATTTTTTGTTCCATGGTACACCTGCAATTTTGCATGCAGCTATTGTTTTCAAGATGAATACACAAACCCAAACAATATTAGTAGTCCCGAATTAATTGATTCGTTTTTTTCGTATATACAAACTGCATTTGCAGGTAGACAAAAATATATAACCATTTTTGGCGGCGAACCTTTGTTACCGGGAGCTCAATACAAAGAAATTATTTCTACCATAATACATAAAGCTACCGAACAACATATGGATATAGCTATAGTAACCAATGGCTATCATATTGTGGACTACATTGATATATTACAAACGGGACATATTCGCGAAATTCAAGTAACACTCGATGGCATGCAACATATGCACGACAGCCGACGAATGCTCCGTGGTGGGAAACCAAGTTTCAATACAATTGTAGCTGGAATAGACAAGCTTTTGGAGTACAAAATTCCAGTAAATTTACGAATGGTAGTTGATAAAGAAAACATACAAGAATTACCAAAATTGGCACAATTTGCTATAGATAAAGGCTGGACATCATCACCACTATTCAAAACACAATTGGGACGAAATTATGAATTGCACCATTGTCAAACAAATAATCAACGACTCTACACTCGTTTAGAAATGTACGAAGACATATACGAATTGTGTAAAACCAATCCCGAAATTTTGGAATTTCACAAACCGGCATTTTCTATCAGTAAATTTTTGTGGGAACAAGGCGAAATGCCATCACCATTGTATGATTCGTGTACCGGGACTAAAACCGAATGGGCGTTTGATTATACCGGAAGTATATACGCTTGCACCGCAACAGTAGGCAAAACCGAAGAGCGATTGGGAACATTCTTCCCCGAAATTTCGCTCAACACCAACGATATAGAAGAATGGCAAGAACGCGATGTGTTGAGTATAGATGCCTGTAAACAATGCAACGTACAACTGGCATGTGGCGGAGGTTGTGCTGCAGTGGCAAAAAACAATCACGGGAGTGTTTTGGCTCACGACTGTAGACCTATTACAGAATTATTGGAATTGGGTATTGGACTTTATTTTAAAGAATAAAATATGGATTGCACCAAATGTAACACTAAACAATGCCGCACCGGCACTGCATGCAAAGCCACCAAGAGCAATGCCGATGATGTGCGTGCTATGTACCACGAACCGCACAATCAAACTATAGTACAAGCAGCAGCACAATTGGTAGACAACGGTAGAGCAGGCTCACTATCGCGAATGCAAGAAATAGTAGAATTTGCTAAAACCATGCAATATAAAAACATAGGACTTGCCTACTGCTACGGCATGGAAGTGCAAGCAGCAGAAGTTACTCACTACTTTCGCAATGCCGGTTTGTCCATGGTTCCGGTATCGTGTACCGTTGGGGCACATACACAAGCAGACGTAAACCAACAAAGTTGCATACATAAAGTATCATGCAATCCCCTATCGCAGGCAGCTCAAATGCAAGCCGAAGGTGTTGATTTTGCCATAACTATGGGATTATGCTTAGGACACGATATATTATTCAATAAATACATAGGCGTAGATGTTACCACCCTATTGGTAAAAGACCGCGTATACAATCATCAACCATTACAAGAATTAAACACAAAATAGTCATGAAAGAAATTAGCTCAGCAGAATTTGAACAAGTAGTGTTGCAAGGCAACAAAGTAGTTGTAGATTTTTATTCAACCGAATGCCCGCCATGTGAAGCATTAGCACCAAAATTCGATAATATGGCAGAGTTATATGGCGAACATATTACATTTGTTAAAATATATCGCCAAGGCAATAGAGAACTTGCAGAACAATTAGGCGTAAAAAGTTCGCCAACGGTACTATTTTTTGACAATGGCAAGCAAGTTACCGATATGATTTCGGGTGGCATCAAAAAATCAGAATTAGTAGAACGATTAGATGCGATGTTGCCCAAAGAAACAGTTTCTACAATTAAATCAAAAATTACCAAACACACAACCTATTGCGATGCGTTGATTATTGGCGGTGGTCCTGCAGGATTGGCGGCAGGATTATATTTATGTCAAGCAAAAGTAAATACTATATTGGTAGACATTCAATTACCGGGCGGACAAGTATCGACAACCCATCAAGTGTCGAATTATCCGGGCTTTGTAGAGCCACAGCCGGGCTATATGCTGTCGCACCACATGAGTGAGCAAACACGCTTGTGCGGTACGCAATACAAAGTTGCGGTTGATGTAGCACATGTAGATTTACACAATAAAACAGTAGAAATAGATGCATTTGAAACTATTCAAGCAAAAAAAATAATAATCGCTACAGGAGCAAGTCCCCGACCACTTGGCATTCCCGGCGAAAAAGAATATAAAGGACGTGGAATTTCGTATTGTGCTACGTGCGATGCCAAATACTTCAACGACAAAGATGTAATAGTAATAGGCGGTGGTAATTCGGCAGTAGAAGAAGCAGAGTTTATTACAAAATTTGCCAAAAAAGTTACCATGATTCATCAATTTGCAGAATTTACCGCCAACAAACAAGCAGTTGAAAAAATTCTGGCAAACCCAAAAGTTTCAGTATTGTTCCAAAGCGAACCACGAGCATTTACCAAACAAGGCGACACAATGACCGTAGAATACGAAAACTTACAAACCAAAGAACGCCAGACAATTTCAGCCGACGGAATATTTGTATTTATAGGCATGCAACCAAATACATCGCTCTTTGGAGCCGATTTACAAACCGACAATTGGAACTATATAGTTGCCGACGAAGATATGCAGACAAACATACCCGGGGTATATGCCATAGGCGATGTTCGCAGCAAAAAATACCGACAAATCACCACCGCAGTAGCCGATGGAACAATTGCCGCTATTCATATTTCTAAAGAGTTGATGTAATTTTGAAAAATTAAGAATACTCTGATTTATCAAATTCTTATCTCTGAATAATTTGATGCATGTAATTTTTAGTATTTTTGCAAAAAAAACTAAAAGTCATGCATACATTGAATCTAGGCAAAACAGCTATACTATTCTGTATTCTAATAAGTTTACAATGGAATTCTGTGTTTTCTCAAAAAGATAGCACCTTCAAAAATTACAATTTTTTTGGAGTAAAAATAGATATGACCGCATGGGGCACTATGCCAATATTGTATTTTAATTTTGGAGAATATGAATTGTATAAAACAAAAAAATTTTCGCACAAAATAATGCCATATGCATTAGAAATTACGGGATATGAAAACGAACCCATAAATAACCAAGCAAATACGGTATATTTAGATTCTTATTTTGCACACAATGTATGTTCCTATATTTTTGAACGATATTTTATAACTCCAAGCAAACTTATGCCTCGTCCAAAAATGTTCTCGCTCTATGGAAAAGCAAATCATAGTGTATTCACATTTCATAAATACGAACAAAAAGAAACTCATACGACAATTAAAAAATCTTTCTATTATTCGCCATATTTAGAAACAGGAGTAAAACTTTACATAGGAAATTTTAACAAAACATATAACGCCGGCATTTATTGGTCTACACTCAGTATTGGCTATATTATGGGTAGCAACAATGTACATAAAATTGCAAAAAGTAACGGAAACGGCTTTTTTATCAATTATGAATTTTGCATTGGATTGCTTTCAAATTATCTTTCATATATTGCTAAAGAGAAACATATGGATTATTACAATTAAATTGATATTCTATGAAATGCACATATAAAATTTTACCACAATTTTCATTAATACTCGAACAATTCGAAGGTGCAATTTCTATAGATGATTCTATTGAAATGACAAATAGACTTATAATAGATTCGCAGTATAGTTCATTATATAATATTTTGGTAGATTTACGGGAATTTATTCCTGTTCAAAAAGCACAACATCATATACAAGATATAGATATATTTCTAAACTTTTTCAATGGAAATCATACCTTACCCAATTCAACTATGGCATTTATAATTTCTGAACCAATTCATGCTATAATTACCGAATTGTTTAAAGAAAAAGTTTCTGAATCATCGCTCCATATTGCTACATTTACTACAGTGCAAGCTGCAGCATCTTTCTTACAACTAACAGAGTATACTTCGATACTGTTGAGTGAGCTTGAAGAATTGTAATCCTCTATTTTTTATACCGCATAGCAAACCAATCCCACGTACCACCTACATAACTATGGGCAGTGCCTACAAGCACTTCGTCGTCGAATACAAGAGCTTCGTACACAGCATCGCGATTGTTAAAATAGAGTATAATTTTATCGTTGCGTAATTCCCACTCATCATTATATGGAGTAGTATCGAACGGATTGAAACATGCTAATTTCCCCTGCTCTCCCAAATACACTTCAAACGTACGTTTTCCCCATTCTTTATGAGTATACGTTATTTTCCAAACAGTATGTTCGAGCCAAGAATTTGACGATACATGTGCCGACGTATATGCGATATGCGATTGTTTACATCCGCACGAAATACAAAGCAATACACATATAATCGTTGCTATTCGCGTCATCTACAATTAAAAATTTCCAATACGAATAATATCGGCAAATACACCTGCCGCAGTAACAGCTGCACCGGCACCGGGACCAATAACTATAAGTGGTTGTGTGCGATACCGTGCTGTTGTAAATGATATAATATTGTCGCTACCCATTACATTATAAAACGGATGAGAAGCATCAATCATTTTTATTTCTGTTTTTGCTTTACCTTGCTCGTAGGTTGCAATATATTTTATACGTTTACCGGCAGCTTCGGCTTCTTGCAATTTTTTAGCATATATAGCATTATCATATGCCTCAAGTGTTTTCCACAATTCATCTACGGTACTAGTAGCTTGACTTTGCTCGCTTAAGCAATTTTCTACTTGCACATCTTCCAAATTGAATGTACACCCTATTTCACGCGACAAAATCAATATTTTTCGTGCCACATCTTTACCCGACAAATCTATTTTAGGATCTGGTTCGGTATAGCCTTTTTCACGTGCAAGTTTAACTGTTGACAAGAAATCGTTTTGCGACGAACAATTACTAAAAATAAAATTGAGTGAGCCCGATAAAATAGCTTCAATTTTAATAATTTCGTCACCACTTTTTATTAAATCTTTTAATGTATTAATCACCGGCAATCCTGCACCAACATTGGTTTCGTAATAAAACCGAGCACCTGTTTCGGCAGCTAATGTATGAATTTTTGAATATCGAGAAAATTCGCTGGCATTTGCTACTTTGTTAGGAGTTACTACCGAAATACTTTTTTCTAAAATTTCTTCATATCTATCGGCTACATCATAACTTGCAGTATTGTCTACAAACACACTATTACGCAAATTCAATGCTTTCATTTCGTTTACAAATGCAGAAATATTGGGTTTTTTGCCCGATTTTTTAATTTCAAGCTCCCAATTAAGCAAATCTATACCTTCTTCATCAATCAGATATCCGTCGATATTTGAAATACCTACAACTTTTACATCAATATTACTTTGCAACACAAGAGTAGCATGCTGTGCTTCAATTTGTTTAAGTAATTCACCACCAATAACTCCGGTACCTACCACAAATACATTAATAGTTTTAGTATTCGATAAGAAAAACGATTCATGCAAAGCATTCAATGCTTTACGAGTATCGGTTCCGGTAATTACGGCAGATATATTAAGTTCGCTTGCTCCTTGGGCAATGGCATGAACATTAATTCCATTTATACCCAATGCATTAAAAAATCGTCCCGAAACACCCGGAATATTTTTCATATGCTCACCTACAGCCGACACAATTGCTAAATTATGTTCAGCTTTAATGTCGTCAATTAAGTTTGTTTTTATTTCCAATTCAAATTCTTGACGAAGCAATTCAACAGCACGTACCGCATCTTTGGGCAATACAGCAAAGGTTATTGAATGTTCAGACGACCCTTGTGTAATAAGAATTACGTTAATAGCATCTTTTGCGATAGCACGAAACAATCGCATAGAAATTCCCGCTTCGCCAATCATACCGCTTCCTTGCACCGTAATAAGACTAATATCGTCGATAGATGAAATACCTTGAACACGATGGGCAGTATTTCCAAGTTCGGCAGTTATAAGTGTACCCGGAGCCGAAGGATTAAAGGTGTTTTTAATTAACACCGGAATACCTATAGCCATAGCAGGAATTACCGTACGAGGCTCAAGCACTTTGGCACCAAAATGCGACAATTCCATAGCTTCGGAATAGGTAATATGAGAAATTGGATATGCTTTTTTAACTTTTCGCGGATCGGCAGTCATCATACCGTCAACATCGGTCCATATTTCGAGAATACTTGCATGTAACGCACGAGCAAATATAGCTCCCGAATAATCGGAACCTCCCCTGCCAAGTGTAATTGTTTCATCATCTTCAGTACTTGCTATAAATCCGGTAGCAATCCACAAAATATTTGATGTAATAACTTTCGATGAAATTAATTCATTCGTTTTGTCAAAATTTACTTTTGCTGCTCCAAATGTTTTATCGGTTTTTATAACATCACGTGCATCTAAATATTGAGCCGGAATTCCTTTAGCAGTAAATGCTTGAGCAATAATATATGCTGACAATCGTTCGCCAAAACTCGAAACTAAATCAAGAGAACGAACCGATAATTCACGTAATAAAAATAACCCATGAAGAATATCTTTAAAATTAGATAATTGCTCTACAATGTAAGCTTCACACTCGGTACGAACATCACCCGAAAGCATCTGTTCTATAACTTGAGCATGAGCATCACTTATTTGATTAAACAACATTTTATATGTTTCGTCTCCGGCTGCAGCTTTGGTAGCGGTTTCTATAAGTAAATTCGTAATGCCACCAAATGCCGACACCACCACTAACACTTCTTCGCGAGCTATTTCGCTGCGAACTATATCAATTACTTTAGAAATATTTTCGGCATTTTTAACCGATGTCCCGCCAAATTTTAAAACTTTCATATTGTATATTTTTGTAATGAGCGTAAAATTAGTATTTGTAATAACTTTTACAAAAAAAAGACAGTATAATTTTTACGTTTATCAATAATTATCACATTTTTTTATGCACTCCGCGTATACCCTGAAGTATATCGTTATATTCTTTTGGTTGTTGAAGTATTCGCGTAGCTTGGCTCACATAGTCATCATGCAAGGTATTATATTGAATTTTTCCTCGCTCAAAGTATAAACGCAGCATGATATATTGTGCAAGTTCTTGTTTAATATATTCCTTTTCTGTGGTATATAATGCCATTTGCGAAGCAGTAATCTTTTTCTGCAATTCACTAATTTCTTGATTAGCAGAAATATTCTCACGTTTTAATTCAGCAATCACATTCTGTAATTTTTTTTCGCTTTCTGAAACATAGGTAAATTTTCTTTCGGAAGCAAATGTCCGAAACGATTGATAAAGAGACTCATCAACAGCAAATGATGAAATTCGCACATGCGAAGTATCGGCAAAAGTAAACGAAGAATTCACAAAATCATCGAACACATATTCATTTTTGAGTGCCTTTACAAGCACTGTATTTGTATCTATGCGAACAAAAATATCGGGAATAACTCCTCCACCATCTTTTACCGGACGTTTATTTTCTGTGAAAAATATTTTGTGAAGCGAATCGGCAAAAGCAACACCCTTGCCTCGATATGAATGATTAGAATAATCCATTTTTTGAATGCATCTGCCACTAGGAATGTAGTACTTTGATGTAGTAACTTTAAGTAATGAATTGTGAGCCAAATCTTTACGCGTTTGAACTAAGCCTTTACCAAATGTTTGATTTCCGATAACAACAGCCCTATCTAAATCTTGTAATGCACCCGACACAATTTCTGAAGCCGATGCGGAATACTGATTTACTAAAACTACCAATGGAATATTTGTATCCCACGGAACATCTTTGGTATAAAATGTTGATTCTGCAATTTTATTTTTCCCTTTGGTATACACTATTTTTTTATTTTGAGCTACAAACAAATTAGTAATTTGAATAGCTTCTAAAAGCAGTCCACCGGGGTTGTCGCGTAAATCAAGAATTAAACTTGTTGCCCCTTTTGTTCGTAAATCATTACACGCCGTACGTACCTCAACAGCACAATTTTGAGTAAATTGATTTAATTTTATATACCCTATCGATTTATCAATAAAACCATAATACGGCACGCTTTTCAAGTTTATATTCTCTCGCTTAATCGACACCGATTTTGTTTGTTGCACTCCTTTTCGTTGTACCCCCAGAATTAGGGTAGTACCGGGTTGACCTTGCAATAATTCGTGTATTTCTTCACGACTTTTACCTATAATTGACCTATTTTCCACACTCACAATAATATCTCCGGGCAACAATCCGGCTTTATATGCAGGTGAACCCTCAAAAATTTCCGAAATCATCATAACACTATCGCGTTTGCCTATCATAGCACCTATACCGCCATATTCGCCTTTGGTCATCATTTTAAACCGCTCTACATCCGATTCGGGGATATATGTGGTATACGGGTCAAGCGATTCCAACATTTTTTCAATGGTATAACTCATTAATTCACCTGGGTCTATTTCGTCGACATAATGAGTGTTAATTTCTTGAAAAATTGAATAAAAAATATCGAGATTTTTTGAGATTTCAAAGTTTCGTGTATCGTCGTAGCTTGTAAGTAGTAATGGCGATACAAATAATACTGTAAGAAATAGTATTCTAAAAATATAGGAATTAAATAACTTCATGAATTAAAATTCTTGGTAAAAACTATATGTACAAAGATATATAAATTGCATGGAATATACAGTTTGTTTAAAAAAAATTGCTCTACAAAAATTTTCTTGTAATGTATTTGTAGCACATAAAATAGATTATATTTGTGGTATTAAAAAAAGTATTGTATGAATAAAATTAGACAAACGCTTCTGTATATATTTTCCGATTTTTTTGCAGCAGCATTTGCTTGGACATTGTTTTTTTTATTACGAAAAAAATATATTGACGTTTATTTTATGAAATTTTCGAACGAAATTTCATTTGATAAAAATTATGTATACGGACTTATAATAATACCAAGCATGTGGGTATTACTGTATTACATCAACGGATATTATAAAAATATATACAGAAAATCTCGTTTAATAGAACTTATTCAAACATGTATACTTACGCTTTTTGGTACATTAATTATCTTTTTTGCTCTATTACTCGACGACAATATTAACTCATATTTTTCCTACTACAAATCCATATTTTTATTATTTTCTATTCATTTTTTGTCTACATATATTCCTCGTGCAATTATTACAAACATTACAAATTATAAAATTCACAAACGAATATTACAATTCCCAACATTGTTGGTAGGAAGCAACGAAAAAGCAAAACAATTGTACGAACGAATGCAATCCAAAAAACGATCGTCGGGTAATGCATTTATAGGTTTTGTAAATGTAATTCAACAAGAATCATATGTTTTGAACCAATTTATGCCACATTTGGGACACATAGACGATATAAAACAAGTATTTAAAAAGTATGATATAGAAGAAGTTATCATTGCAATAGAATCAAAAGAACATCAATATATAGAACATATTTTATATAAATTGGAAGGTGTAACTGCCACCATTAAAGCTATTCCCGACAATTGTGATATAGTATCGGGGCGAGTACAAATGACATCGTTGCACGACGAACCTCTTATGATAATTTCGAGAAATCCTATGCCTGCATGGCAAGAAAATACAAAACGAATGATAGATGTTTTGGTTTCTGTTTTAGTTTTAATTATTTGTTCACCTCTATATATTTTTACTGCTCTTGGAGTAAAATTATCATCACCCGGACCTGTTTTTTACAGACAAATTCGTATAGGTAGATACGGCAGACCGTTTCGGATTTTTAAATTCCGTTCGATGTATGTAGGTGCCGAAAAACAAGGGATTGCATTATCCAAAGAAAACGATTCAAGAATTACTCCCTTTGGTAAATTTTTACGTAAATCGCGTTTAGATGAAATTCCACAATTTTATAATGTGTTGATTGGCGAAATGTCGCTAGTAGGTCCACGCCCCGAACGAAAATATTTTATAGAACAAATTCTTCCTATTGCTCCGCAATTTGTATTGCTTCATAGAGTTCGTCCGGGTATTACATCGTGGGGACAAGTAAAATACGGCTACGCCAAAAATGTAGACGAAATGATAGAACGATTGAAATATGATATTATTTATATAGAAAATATGTCGTTGTATCTGGACGTAAAAATTCTCATCTATACTATTAAAACTGTACTTTTGGGGAAAGGATTGTAATTTCAAACTATCTCTAAATTCTCGCCAACATTAAACAACACGTATGTAAACTTATTGTGAGTATCAAAAATATAGTGCGTGCTTTGTTGGTTCTGGAACCAAATACGGTATAGTGAATTGACTGTGATTTGCACGACGATATGCAATCGCCACAATAGGTGCAGGTAAGTCCTGGACGCAGATGTTGAATGTCAATTTTTTGTAACGCATCATACGTACATGTCATACTACACTTCATACAGGCATTACAGTCGGGTGCTATGTGCATGCGAAATGGCGATGCGTATTTTGCAAATGACACAATAGTTCCTATGGGGCAATATGTAACACAGTGTGCCATTTTTTTTCGTTTTTTCGATATAAAAACTATCACCGCAAGTCCGCCTATACCAAACAAACTTGCAAGAATTATAGCATATAGTATGGGTACATTGCATACCCGTAACACAATAGTTACTGCTATTACGAGTAGCAATCCGGCTATTTTGTATCGCCATTTGTGTGCTATGGGTGTATGGGGTGTTTTGCCTCGCGAAGCCCATCCGTCTATGGCTCCAAAGTAACAGAGATAACTACACCAAGCCGGTCCGGTAAGTACTATGGTTGAAATAAATAAAATAATCATAAACGTAATTTCGCCGCGGTACAATGGTCCTGCAACAATAAGCGCCGGTATGGGAAAATGGAGTTTGCCCGTCATGAGAAATTGCTCAAGCCCCAATAATCCTATGAGTAATTGTGAAAAAAACACAATAGAAAATGCTATCCATATTCGCAATCGCCATGTGGCAGACTGCTGAGGTTGTTTTATATGATGCATTACCCAGGCTGCGTATACCATTGCTACACATATTTGAATCCAGCCGGCTCCCTGTACAAACCGTTCTGCCATGAGCATAGGACGTGCTACTTTATACTGTACAATTGTTAATAGAAATCCAACTAACAAGGCTGTTATAAATTCCGGTGATTGTATGTGTTTTTTAATGTTGTTCATGTGTATTTTTCTTAGTGCCTTTGTGACTTAGTGGCTATTAAAATTATTCTTGCCACCAAGGCTCCAAGACTCAAAGGAATAGTATGTTTTTTTATTTCATTTCTTAGTGCCTTTGTGACTTAGTGGCTAAAAAAGACAAACTAGCGTGGCATCTTAATTCGAATACACATGTACACTCATTTGTGCTGCAGGTAAATAGTTAATGCCAAACCATGCAATGAGCAAAACAGTAAACGAAAGTGTTATGAACCACAGGTAATACCGAGGACTTTTGCGATTTTGCAAACTCATATGCATATATACAATATACACACCCCAGGTAAGCAATGCCCACGTTTCTTTGGGGTCCCATGTCCAATAATGCCCCCATGCCTCTTTTGCCCACAATGCCCCAAACAACAAGCCCAAGGTTAAAAATCCAAAGCCTATGTAAATAATATTTTCGGCAATACCCAACACTTGTTTGGTGTCAATTCTTTTGTGTACTTGATACAAACCTATAATTCCCAGCAAACACGAGAACCCCAAAAACGCATACGATACTATATATACAATTACATGCGGTACAAACCATACACTTTGCAATGCGGGCATCAATGCTTTGTCGTGAATATCGGGTTTGGCGTAATTTATTATCATAAATACCAATGCCATAAGCAGTGCATAGGCTAGAAACAATCGGTAATTCCATCGTTTGTACAACACATATCCTATACAACTAATAAATAGGGAATACCACAATCGTGTTTCGCCCAATGTACGCAAGGGTGGACGGTCTAAATATATCCACAATTTTACAATAAAAAACGAGAGCGAAATGATGCCGAGCAATACCAATGCATCGGAAATTCGTGCAACTATAGGTGTGCGAAACGCTAGCAATACCATGGCAATTCCCCACGATACGATGCTAATAAGAGCGTATAATTCAAATACTTTCCACATAATTTTCTTTTGTTTTAGATGTTCTACCAAACCAAATAATATACAATGCACCGGCTATCATCATAAAAATACCGGCAAACACTATAGGCAACCACGGGTCGCGTACCAATTCAAAAATACTTGTTTCCGACCACCGTCCCATGTTCTCGTCGTAGCCGGTTTGATATATGGTATATGAATTACACGTAATAGGTTTATTTACTTCGACTATAGTATCGGTGGTGCTTCCTTCTTTTGTGTACAACCGAATACGCGACGAGAATTTTTTTGCCTCGGGTTGTAATGCAACTATTGCTATAGAATCGGGCAATACTAAATATTTTGCCGGTTGCGACATGCTTGCCGCACCTATCCAGTCGCTATAGATTTTGTTGCGTTTGGTATCGGTTACTTCTATATAGTACGACTGTGTTGCACCTATATCCGACAACGGAAAATAATCTTGCACATAAAACATAGACGTGGGGTAATATGTTTTGATAGTAATTACATATTCGTTGTATCGAATACCATGAATAGTGTCGAGTTCAAAAATTGCTTTTTTTCTGTTTTTTTCTAATACATCGCCGGTACGCATATCTACAAACCCAATTTTCGAAGGATACTCTTCAATTTCAAAATCTTTGAGTTGAATTGCAAAGTCAAGTTCTTGTATGGTATTGTTGGTATTCATTACCCGCCATTCGGTAGCACCTTCGCGTACCGACATCGTATATTTTTCTATATCTCCGGCACCAAATGTAGCTGCTGTAATTGTAATCCACAGCCCGAGATGATTAAGAAAAAAACCAATATTTTTTTTTGAAACAGGCAATAGTCGGCGAACACTTACCATTCCCAAAACTATAAGTAAATATCCGGTAGCTACATAATACAGCCAACTCGAAGTAACATTGTAAAACAAAAACAATGAATGAGGATGTTCTTGTTGCGGAACCAAAGCCATAATAAGCGATACCGCAAGAAAAAATGTGAGAGCACCAATAGATGCCGGAATGCTGGAAAACCAACGGATAATGGTATTTTTAGCAGAAGCTGCATGAAGTAAAATTATGGCATTGATAAGAACAAGCAATATAACTACATTGGTAGGAAACGATATAGTGGGGGCAGCCTTGCCGGTTACAAATTCAAAGCCCGCAGCTCCAAGAAACAAGGCTACGGGTATTGCAAATGCTTCGGCATATCCCCACGGTTGTTCCCACATTGTGCGTGATGGTGATTTCATATGTTTAGATATAATTGTGTTAGTAATTGTTTTCCAAATTCTGTTTTAAAATATGTTTTACTGATATTTTCAATGGCTGGCAATTGAATATGTTCTTCGAATATATTTACCAAAAAATCGGCTTCTACCAGTATTTGAAAATCTATATCGTCAATAGCAGAATAGGTGTGATGATGACCAATAATATAGCAAATTCTATCGATTTGTTGGCTCGAACAATTGGTAGTTTCCAAAAACGAACGAGCTACTGACGGTCCTTCAATTTCTTGGTACTTCCCTGCACAAGAGTTATATTTTTTCTCGGCTACTACTATGCCTATATCATGCAGCAAGGCAGTATATGCTATTGTGTTGTAGTGGTATTCCGAAAGGTTTTCGGCACGAGCAATTGCACACGCATAGGTATACACCTTCATCGCATGATGTATGCGAGCCATGTCTTTGTTGAAATACCCTATTATAAATTGTAAGCAATTGTGAATCATACCAAATTAATAGCTTGCTTCACGTTTTTTAGCCTCTTCTAACCATTTTGGTACAACAGTTTGCATAAACACTTGTTTTTCGGCATGTAATTGTTTCATTTCGAGACCAATATATGCTTGCGTTTTTTCTTTAGACGATACATCGGGCATTTCGAATGGTTTGTTGTATCCCAATGCTGCATGTACACGAGCCAATTGAATACGAGCCTCTTGTGCATAATGAATCCCCGACGATAAAATTCTACCTATTTCTACCGGAGCATGGAACGACGACCCGTGTCCTGCAACTGAGAAATCCCAACGCCACTGAGCTTTACGAATATGTGCCAATATATCTTTCATTTGTGCTTCGGTAGCTCCGTGTTTCCATGCAAATTCGGCTTCTAAGTGAGCTTTAACTAATATGCTTTCGAGTAAACTTGCATTTTGTTTAATTTTTGTTTGTCTATCGTATACATCTTCCAACAGTTTTGTGGTCTCTTCGCGGTGACACACTTGACATGAATTTGCAATATTATTGAGCGGACTTTGAATATGATGGTCGGTAAATTTTACCCCACCTTCACTTTTGTATGGCATATGACAGTCGGCACATGCTACCCCACGTTTGGCATGTACACCCATAGTATATACCTCATAATCGGGATGTTGTGCTTTAAGCATAGGCGCTTTACTCAATTTGTGAGTCCAATCGCTAAACTCAATAGCATCGTAGTAAGCTTCCATTTCTTCAACCGAAAAGCCATTGTGCCAAGGGAATGTAAGATAAGCAGCACCTTCTATTTTCTTTTTGTCGAAATAGTATTCAACGTGGCATTGTGCACATACAAGTGAACGCATTTCTTGGTGTGTAGCCTTTGTAATATCACGACCTTGTTTTTCAAACGCTTCTATCAATGCAGGACGAGTTATGGTAAGTTTCATTGTTTTAGGGTCGTGGCAGTCGCCGCACCCAATATGATTCACTATTTGCGGACCTAATTTGTCCATAGAACCGGTATAAAATTCGGCAACCCCCATTTGTTGCATCATGCGAGGCACATCGGGACTTTTGCATGTCCAGCATGTGCTTGGTTGCGGGCTTGGTGTAGAATCGGTAGAAGCTCCCGTACGTAATGTTTTATGTACATCGGTTATCGAATAATAATGTCCTCGACCTTGATTATAATCTTTGGAAAATGCATATCCTGCCCATAAAATAACATGCCCCGGATTTTCTTTGAGCATATCTATAGTTTGTGAACCACCATATTTGCTGCGAAACGACGTGTCGGCAGTTTCGATATATGTTTCGTACTCACGCGGGAAATTTTCGCCCCATTTTTCGTTTCGAGGCTCAATGCCTTTAAAATTATTTTGCGGAGCATACGCAAATACCGCTTCGGCTCGCCGTTCTACAATTGTGGAAGCAAATAGCCCTAATACAAATACAATAACTATAGTTGCTATAAATAACAACCAACCTTTCCATGGTTTTTCTTTGATGTGTTCGCTGAGTGATTTCATAGAATTATATTTTGAAAACGTTTATTTAGACATGAGATTTGACAACCAATTGGGTACGGGACTTTCGGGAAGTGGTACACGAGCATATGGTGTGCTGGTTAAACTTTTTACCTTACCGTGCGGAACTTCACTGTGACATTCCCAACACGTACGTTCGGTTCGTTCATTGTAAAATTGAGCATGAATAGTATTCATTTTAGCATCGGTAAGCAAATCGGTGTGACAACGAATACAATTTTGATGCACCACATGATGCCCTTCTTCTTTAATTTTAATTACTTGCGGTTCTCCACGCATGGTAAATACGGTAGCATGCCGTAGGCCATCTTTTGCTTTGAAATAATAGGTGTTAAACACATTGTCGTGAGGAACGTGGCAGTCGTTGCACGTAGCACGTTCACGATGTGAGCTATGCATCCAAGTAGCATATTGCGGAGCCATAATGTGGCAATTTACACAGGTTTTGGGGTCATCGGAAAGGTATGAATGTGCATTGGAAATGTAAAACATAAACGCAAACAACCCAATACATATTCCCGAAACTATAATTACCGGAATACGCCATTGGGCAGGTGGAAATAAAAAGCTAACAAACTGTAAAATTCGTTTCAATACGTTAGGGTTTAGATTTTTGCTTCAAAGTAAATTTTATCAAATATACTTATTTTTTTAAACTTTTTTGTTTTCCACTCATGTTTTTTATTTGCAATTCCAACACAAGCGTTCGAGGGAGCGATGCGTGAATATATGTTTGAGCTTGGTCTGGAAAATTTACAGAATATTTGTGTGCCAATAATTGTAAAGCATCAATTTTTTCCTGCTTGTGTTCTATTTCGTGTAGTGTACCAAAACAAATAATACTTTGATATTCAGTTGTAAATTGCTGTGGAATTACGTGTGTATTACCTACAATACAAAATGACACATTGTTATTCAAACGAATATTTATCAATTTTTTTCCCTCCAAAGCACAATGAAACAGTAACGATTGCTTTCCATTCCATACATAATTCAGGGGTATGCCGTACCCGCCATATTCAGTATCAACCATACTCAACACCCCAAATTCCCCGGTTCGGAGCAAATCCAACGCGTGTGCTTCATCAAGCAACCTGTCTTGACGCCGAACTGTATGTTGCGAGTACGAAATCATTACTGCGATTTTATCATTATGAGCATCATTTTCATCTGTGTATTTGCAAACACAGCATGCGGTATATTTGCCGGCATTATTATAATTTCTCCTTCGCGAACCGTGTAATCTTTGCGGTCGATAGACACAATTGCTTCACCTTCTACTATTTGAATTGTAGCATCAAACGGAGCTGTGTGTTCACTGAGAAATTGACCTTTGTCGAATGCAAAAAGTGTTACATTTCCTGTTTCTTTTTTTGTAATAATTTTACTTACTATTGCTCCTTCGGCATATTGCACCGATTGTTGGAGTGAATGTGATTGCGAATGCGCAAATCCCACGTTTTTGTTGTCTATGGATAGATTCATTGTAGTTATGAGTTTTTAGTTATGAAAAAAATTAATTTTTTAATATATATGTACTGTATAATTTTTCTTTTTGATACGAATATGTTGAATATCCTTTGCTTTGCAACATATCAATAATAGGTGCAGGCATAAATGGAGTTTGCAATTCGAGCATGGTTCCCAATTCTAATTTTGCACACAAATCCAGAATATATTTCATAGGACTTTCGCCTGCTTCTATTACCGGACTTGCATTATATACATGCATTACTTTTTGAGTTGTAACCCAAGTTGGCACATTTTGTTGGTTAAAAGATACCGCAGAGTTTCCATCGATTGTTTCGGTAGCTTGACCTACTTTGGCACGAAGAGTTGTAACCAAGTGTTCAACCGATATTTCGGCAATAATAGCCGCTTGCTGCAACGATGCTACTTTAGCAATAGTATTGCGTAATATGGGGTTTTTGAGTTTCGCAAAAGCAGGCGACATTTCGAGCAATACAGCCTCCAGTTGCGGATATGTATTGAGTACATCAGCAATTTTTGTTGTAGGGTTTATCAATAGAGGCTGAGCTGTCATGTCAATTTATTTTTTAGCATACGATAACAATCGTTGTTCACCTTCTAAAGCTCTCAGTTTGCTAATATCTTGGGTAAATTCTATTGTACCCAAATATTCGCCATCTTTGCCTCGCACAGCATAATATTCTATATGTATAAACTTTCCTTGCATTTGTATCCAAAAAGCCGCGCATTGCTCCTTACCATTTTTAAAATCTTCGAGAATTGTTTCTACCACATGTACGCTCGATGGTGGGTGACACATACGGACATCTCTCCCTAAAATGGCTCTATTACGTGCAAATATTCTATCGGGACCTAGACTAAAAAATTTCACCTTATCGTTTTTATCTACAAATGTAATATCAATAGGCAATAATTTAAAAATTGCTTCAAGTTCGTCAACCGAAAAACTTCCGGTAGATAATTGTAATAAATTGGACTGCAACGGAGCTGTTTGTTGAATAGTAGTGTCGGACGGTATCCATTCTATAGTAGGATCGTATAAACAATACCCAAATTCCATAGTCTGCCGATAAATTTCGTACCACTCCTGTTCACTCAATGTATCCATACTCATAGGAAGTAAAATTTCTTCTTCTTTCATAATCATATCGGTTACACCTTGTAAAGCCGGGGTACAAACCATAGCTGCTATTGTTTGCATATCGTCGGCAGTCAAATTGCCCGGATTGGAAACTATTTGAATTACCGCTTTCATTTTTTCGCGAATTTCATCATGCTTACCCCACATAACCTTAGGCGGACCGGTAATACCATGTTTTTCGAGAAACGGAAACAATAAATATTCTTTACGTAAATAATGTTTATCTACGTCCATTAATTCATTGTACCGAGCATGAAGAGTCAGAATATATTTAGGTAATGACTCCGACGTTAGACTCGACGCGTCAATTAGTAATTCAGAAATTGCACTTACAACTTTCTCTAATTCACGATTTTCCTTTTTAAACGTATCAACAGGGTGTCCTGCAGGAATTTCGGCAGCACCACTTTGGTCTATATGACCATCTAATACCTGCGTGTGAATATCACAAAACTGGAGAATTTCATCTTCGGGCAACCCCTCTTGTATAAGTTCTTGCTCTACTTCAACAACTTCGTTGTATGGTATTTTTGCAAGTAGTTCTTTCAGTCTTTTTTGAACTGCTTCAGGAGCTTCGCCTCCATGAAGTTCTAAAATCATATGCTTAAGCAAAGCTTTTCGTTGTTGCGAATTGTTTATATATTCACTCATTTTTTTACATTTATATAGTTTAATTTAAGAGCACACATTATTCGACAATTTGTAATTTCCTCACCAGAAAATAGGTTCGTGGTTTCAAGTTTTTTTTATTGGCTGCTATATTTAGCCTATAAAACTATTATACTTACTTTTCTAAGAATTGAATTAATACCGTTGCATAAGTTATTAATACAAATTAAGATTTGAAAATATTTCTAACCATTAATTCACATAATTACATGAGCCTATATAAATAAAACTCATAATTATTAACTCGAAATTTCTATGACCCCCACCGGACATTGGTCTGCCGCTTCTTTTGCAGCATCACTATGAGCATCTACATCGGCATTGGCTTTTACCTCTGCCAAATCTTTCATTTCGAAAACTTCGGGACAAATTTGTTCGCAGAGTCCACATGCAATACACCCATCTGTTATAATTGCTTTCATATTCGTTAGGTTTTAAGATTACTATTATATTTTTTATATTGCCACAAAGACACGAAGGCTCAAAGGTTTATACTATTTTTTATCAACTTTATTGTGTTTTTTTAGTGTCTTGGTGACTTCGTGGCTTTTTTATATTGCCACTAAGACACAAATATACACTAATAATATTCGGATTACAATGATTCTACCGATTCTCCTATTAATTGTTTAATATCTTCGTCAACTGATCCAATTGCAGCTATTCCAAAATTTTCTACAAGTACTTTTGCCACATTTGGCGATAAAAATGCCGGTAAGGTTGGACCTAAATGTATGTTTTTTACTCCTAAATATAATAATGCAAGCAATACAATTACAGCCTTTTGTTCGTACCAAGCAATATTGTATGCAATTGGCAATTCGTTAATATCGTTAAGCTCAAATACCTCTTTTAGTTTAAGTGCTATTACTGCAAGAGAATACGAATCATTACACTGTCCTGCATCGAGCATACGAGGTATACCGTTAATATCTCCAAGAGCTAATTTGTTGTATCGGTATTTTGCACAGCCTGCTGTTAATATTACCACATCTTGGGGTAATTGTTTAGCAAATTCGGTATAGTAATCACGCGAGTTCATACGACCGTCGCACCCTGCCATAACCACAAATTTACGAATAGCACCTGTTTTTACTGCATCTACAACTTTGTCGGCAAGTTGTAAAACTTGGTTGTGAGCAAATCCTCCAATTATTTCACCTGTTTCTATTTCGGTAGGCGAAGCCAATTTTTTTGCATGTTCAATAATTATTGAAAAGTCTTTTGGACTTCCATCGGTTCGGTCGGGAATATGTGTACAACCGCTTACACCGGTTGCTCCGGTTGTGTAAATTCTATCGATATACGACGCTTTGGGAGGAACAATACAATTTGTGGTAAACAATACCGGTCCATTAAAACTTTCGAATTCTTCTTTTTGCTTCCACCATGCATTACCATAGTTTCCAACAAAGTGTGAATATTTCTTGAAAGCAGGATAATAGTGTGCCGGCAACATTTCGCTATGCGTATATACATCTACACCGGTTCCGTCGGTTTGTTTAAGTAATTCTTCCATATCTTTGAGGTCGTGACCACTTATAAGAATTGCGGGATTGTTGCGAACCCCAATATTTACTTTTGTAATTTCAGGATTTCCGTATGCTTCGGTATTTGCTGCATCGAGCAACGCCATAGCATCTACACCATATTTACCTGTTTCGAGAGTAAGGGCAATTAATTCATCAACCGAAATATCGGTACGAATAGTAGCAGCCATAGCACGGTGCATAAATCCATACATGTTGGTACTTCGTTTACCCAAATTATGTGCATGTTCGGCGTACGCTGCCATACCTTTAAGTCCATACGTTATCAATTCTTTGAGCGAACGAATATCTTCGTTGGTTTCGTTTAGAATACTTACTAATAAGCTTTGAGCCGTTATTTTCTCGTCGGTGTCAGACATTATTTTTGCCTGACTCGGAATTTCTGTTGGAATACGTACATTTTTTTGTTGCAAAACATCTACAACCAAAGCACGCACATGCATACCTTGTTTAATTTTTGCAATAATTTTCTGATCATCAAAATTGGCATTTGTAATAGTCATAAACAAAGCTTCGAATACATATGTGTCGGCTTGTGCAACAGCTATTCCTTGGCTATGAGCTATAGTGGCATACCACGATACTCCTTTTGATACATATATTAATAAATCCTGCAGATTCGAAACTTCTTCAGTTTTTCCACATACTCCTTTGATGGTACATCCGGTACCCTTAGCTGCCTCTTGGCATTGAAAACAAAACATTGACATTTTTTATAATTTTTTAATTTTTAACTCATAATTTTTAATTGAGGAAAATAGTTATAGTTTTATAATTCATAATTAAAAATTATTTATATCCATTCTTCCGAAAGTATTTCTCCTTTAATTCCTACTACTATTGCTTTTATCGGTATTTTACGGCTCGCTTGCGATACTGCTTGAATATAGATATCGCTGCCATGGTCTAATTTGGGGCACGCTATAGCCAAACCTTTGCCTTTAAGATAGGTGTCGTGAAAATTTCCGAGCGAAAAAGCTACGCAATCTGCAGCCAAGAGCACATCGGCTTGTTGGAAATATTGCGCCATAGGATTTACCAAATGTAACTGTACCGGCCACTGACGCAATTGCGATTGTCCGCTTATAGCAGCACTATCTACTTGTAATTTTGGGGCATCAAAAGCAATCGGTTGGCTACTCGGACAACCACCGCCGGCATGATGAAGAACATGACCGCCCTGTGTTTGATTTGGAGCTGCTTTACCATAATTATGCACAGTAAGTATTACTTCGCTTACATCAAAATCTATAGTAGATTCATGCGACTTTAAATAGCGAACACCTTCGCGTAGAAACTCTGTTTCACCATGGTCTTTTAAATGTTTGAGGTGAGCTATTACGGTATTTTTACCTTTTGATACCATAATTTCCATAACTTTGGTTTCGTTATACGCTTCGGCTTCGCGTTTTTCTATAGTTATAGCACCCACCGGACAATGACCAATGCATGCACCAAGACCATCGCACATAAGGTCGCTAATCAAACGCGCCTTGCCATCAATCATTTGCAATGCCCCTTCGTGGCAGTTTGGAACACATTCACCGCAGCCATTACAAAGTTCTTCGTCTATTGTTACTATTTCTCGTATCATGTGAATAATATTTTTTTTAATTATAGTGCAAACATATAGATGGAAATTATGTATTTTTGTAACATGTGTTACAATTTATAAAAAATCACACAAAATGTTACAACCTTGTTCCAATAATTGCAGTTTCTGCTTTGTACAATACACCAATGTAATGAGCAACGAAAATTTATTTCGAGGAATCGATAAAGAAGAAATTGGAGAAATTATAAGAAATGTACACCACCAAGTACGTAGTTACAACGCTGGAGAAATAATAATACACGAAGAAGAAGAGTACGACTCTTTGCTTATATTAGTACAAGGAACGGTAACAACAGAAATGATGAATCCTGATGGACAAGTACTTGTACTAGAGCAATTAGAAGCACCGGCTACCTTAGCTCCGGGATCGCTTTTTGCGTCACACCCCCAAATTCCGGTAAGTGTAGTTGCTCAAAATAATTGTAGAGCTCTGTTAATTTCAAGAAATTCAATGAATCAAATTTTAGCCACGAATCCAAAAGTGCTGACTAATTTTATGGAAATATTATCGAATAGAATTCAATTTCTTTCAAACCGTTTAAAATCATTACAATTTCAGAGTTTACGATCGAAATTTGCGCAGCATATATTACAAATGAATACCATACAAAAAAGTTTGAATGTAACACTTCAAAAAACTCAACAAGAACTCTCGGAATTATTTGGAGTAGCTCGTCCATCGCTTGCCAGAGTAATTCGCGAGATGCATAACGAAGGCTTGATACACGCACAAGGTAAACATATTACGATTCTGAATATAGAATCATTGCGAAGAACAAAATAACCCAAGAATAGCATGAAATTATAGCTACACATAAACTTCGTAATAAAATAAATGAGAAAAAACCGATATATATTAAAAAAATAATATATTTGCGGGTAAAAATTTTGAAGGTCATTAAAAACCGGAAGTAACTTATTTTAAACTAATTATAAAAATTTCACACAATGCAGAACAAAGGTTTTATTCGTGTATTTGCAATATTATTGGTATTAGCAGCCCTTTATTCACTCTCGTTTACCTATTACACATGGAAAGCAAGTAAAGATGCCGATGCATATGCACAAGGCGATACACAAAAACGTAAAGAATTTCTTGATTCATTATCGCAAGTAGATGATTATTATAACTTTTTAGGATTACGAAAATTTAGTTATGCAGATTGTCAACAACACGAATTAAATTTGGGTCTTGACCTTAAAGGAGGTATGAACGTAACTTTGCAAATTTCGGTAAAAGATATGATTTTAAATTTATCGAACGAAGGTGCCGACGATACTATACTTATAAAAACATTGCAGCGTGCCGATGTTCTTGAACGTGAATCAAAAGAAGAATATGTAGCATTATTCGGGAAAGCATTTGCAGAATTATATCCAAATAAAAGTTTACGTACATTCTTTATTGCAAATGAAGATATGCAAACAAAAATCACATTTAATTCATCTAACGAAGAAGTGTTAGCAGTATTAAGTGCTGAAGCTAAAGCTGCAATCGACAATTCGTTTAATATTATTAGAACACGTATCGACAGATTTGGTGTTACTCAGCCAAATATTCAAAATTTAGGTGGTGGTCGTATTTTAGTTGAATTACCGGGTGTACAAGACCAAGACCGTGTTCGCGATTTATTACAAAGTTCTGCGAAATTAGAATTTTGGGAAACATATAATAATTCAGAAGTATATCAGGTAGTATTTGAAATAAATAAAGCATTAGCAGCTTTAAATACTCTTAAAGAAACCAAAGACACTACAAAAACTACTGCAAAAGCTGTAACAGCGGATACAGTTAAAAAAGAGGAATTATCATTAAAAGAGCAATTAAAACAAGATACAACAAAACTTGCTTCGGCTGATAGTACCAAATCTAAAGAAGAAATTGAAAGAGAAAACCCATTATTTTCTCGTTTTATTCCTAACATATCACAAGATGGTCGTCCTGGAGTTGGTCCGGTTATAGGCTTTGCTCAAAAATCAGATTTAGCAACTATAGATTCAATTTTAGCTATGCCTGAAGTACGTGAAATTATTGATGCATCTGCACCTGAATTAAAATTAACGTGGTCGAAAAAAGCAAACGAAAATGATTTTTATTCGTTAGTTGCACTTAAAGATTTAGACAGAGACGGTAAAGCTTCATTAGAAGGAGATGTGGTTGTAGATGCTCGTCCTGAATTTAGCCAAATGGGTGGTTCGGCGAGTGTACGAATGGTAATGAACAGTGATGGAGCAAAAGAATGGAGACGATTAACAAAAGAGAATATTGAACGTTCTGTTGCTATTGTACTTGATGGATATGTATATTCATTCCCAACGGTACAAACCGAAATATCTGATGGTATTTCTTCAATTACAGGTAATTTTACTATTCCTGAAGCTACTGACTTAGCAAACATTTTAAAATCGGGTAAATTATCTGCTGCTGCTGAAATTATGAATGCAGAATTTGTAGGCCCTTCGTTAGGTCAAGAATCAATTAGCAAAGGTATGATATCGTTTTTGGTAGCATTTTTTATAGTGTTACTGTATATGTTACTCTATTACCAAAAAGCAGGTTTAGTAGCAAATATTGCATTAATGCTTAACTTATTCTTAATATTTGGTGTACTTGCTTCGTTAGGTGCAGTATTAACATTACCGGGTATTGCGGGTATTGTGCTTACACTTGGTATGGCGGTAGATGCCAACGTGATAATTTACGAACGTATTCGAGAAGAAATGGCACAAGGCAAAGGTATTAAACTTGCCATAGCCGATGGTTTCAAAAATGCATATTCGGCGATTATCGATGCCAACGTAACTACAATAATTATTGCAATTATACTTTATCTATTTGGTAAAGGTCCAATTCAAGGTTTTGCTACTACACTTATTATAGGGGTATTAACCTCGTTGTTCTGCGGTATATTCATTACTCGTTTAGTATTTGAACGTATGTTAACAAAAAAACGTGCAATTTCTTTTGATACTAAATTAACGCGTAATGCTTTCAAAAATGTAAACTTCGATTTTATTGGTACACGTAAAACATATTATATTCTTTCTTCAATAATTATTATAGTTGGTATAGGTTCTATGGTAGTTCGCCAATGGAATGTAGGTGTTGATTTTAAAGGTGGTCGTTCGTATATCGTTCAATTAGAAGATAATAAAAATACGGGAGTTATTGAAAAATCTTTAGCAGTACAATTTGGCAAAGCTCCTGAAGTTAAATCATTTGGAGACAGTGAAGTTAAAATTACCACCGATTTTATGATTAATGAAAAAGGTGCATCGATTGACAGTACTGTTGAAGCTAAATTATTTGAAGGATTAAAACCTGTATTACCACAAGGTACCGATATTGATGGGTTTATGAAAAATAATTTACGTCAGTCAGACATGGTTGGACCTACTATAGCAAATGATATTATTTGGGGAGCTATTATTTCTGTAGTTCTTGCATTATTATTTGTATTCTTATACATTTTCGTTCGATTTAGAAACTGGCAATTTGGTATGGGTGCTGTTGCTGCATTATTCCACGACGTTCTTATAGTATTAGGTATATTCTCATTATTACATGGAATAGTTCCTTTCTCTTTAGAAATAGGTCAATCGTTTATTGCGGCTATTCTTACAGTAATTGGTTACTCTATTAACGATACCGTGATTGTATTTGACCGTGTTCGTGAAATTACCAATGAATTCCCAAAACGTCAAACAAGTAAATTGTTCAATCAAGGTTTAAATAGTACTATTAGTCGTACGGTAAATACTTCGGCAACTACAATTTTAGTATTATTAATCATATTTATATTTGGTGGCGATTCTATCAAAGGTTTTGTATTTGCAATGTTAATCGGTATCGTTATCGGTACATATTCATCGTTGTTTGTTGCTTCTTCTATTACCTTCGATTTATTAAAAAGACAGAAAAAAATAGTTGAATAATCAACGTATATAATTCACACACAAAAAAGGCTGCTTATTGATTAAGCAGCCTTTTTTGTATGTGGGATTGATGTATTATTATTTTATTCCCAAGCTAAATGAGGTGCTCCTGTTTTTAGGACATTAATTCCACCAATTGATTCAATCCATTGTTTAAGTTCCGGTAATGATTGTTCCAATGAAGTAACAGCGGAATACCCTAATTCCATTTTAATTTTTGAAATATCTAATGTCATATCTTGAGAAAATGACCGAACAAGTAACGGCGTAATCCCATTAATTTTGAACCAAGACATACACTTTAATACAAATATTGGAATTTGCTTTTCCGGCAATTTTTTTCCATAAATTGAGCTGCAAATTTTTCGAATAGCTTCTATAAAAACATATGTTTGTTCGTCGGCAACATTATAGATATTAACACCTTTTTTATCTGATTTAATACAACATTCAATGGCTTGTATAACATTTTTATAATGTGTCATTGAAATATTAATCTGCATACTTCCCGGGTGATGTATTACCCCATTTTTTTCTAACTTTAATATTCGTGGTAATATCATTTTATCACATGGGCCATAATGAGCTCGTGACCGTAATATAAAACACGAATCAATGGTGTTTTTTTCAATTAATGCAATTTCCGACTTTAATTTAGACAAACCATACGGCGAAAGTTGTTTATTATTTTGTTTGCCAGCAATTTCTTCTTGTAATGGAATTGGAGAAGGTAAATAAACTGACGATGATGAAATATGTATAAATTTTTTGCATTTAACAGCAGCATTTACTGTATGTATAGTCCCCTCCACATTTGCAACAAGTAAATCTTTCAGCTTAGCTTTATCATCTGACAAAGCGGCAGTATGAATTATAAGATCTGCTTCGGGCAATTCGAATGGCTGAGTAATATCTGCTTGTATATATTCAGCTATTTCTAATAATTGTTTCGGAGGATTTTTGGTTCTGCCGGTAGCAATTACCTGATGACCTTCTTTGGCAAAATACTTTGTTATAGAAGCTCCTAATGAACCTGTTGCACCTGTTACTATAATTTTCATTATACTACTATTATTTATTGTATAGAATAACTTAAAATATTTGTGATGAATAAGATATGTGGGTTTCTTGGTTCATCTTTTATAAAGAATAAATGTAAACTAATTTTTTGAATAAAAAAAACAGTAATTTTGTTCAAACATATCTCATCGCATGATTAAACACTTCAAAGAATTAGACTACACAAATAAAGAATATGGAGGTAAAACTAACGGTCTGTTATTGCTAAAATCATTAGGTTTTATAGTTCCGGATTTTTATGTCATTGGTAATAATGTTGTTCAAAGCATAATTAAAACGCCCTATATATTAGAGGATATCGCACATTTTTGGATACATACTGTTGATTCTGAAAAATTATGGGCAATACGATCGAGTGCGAATGAAGAAGATGGCACACAATACTCCTATGCCGGTCTATTTTCTACCGAAATAAATATACATACGTCACAAGTTGTTGATGCCATAAAATCGTTAATTGATAAATATAGAAACGTTGAATTTGACGCATATGGGACGATGAAAAAAGAAGGATTTTCTATTATTATACAAGAAATGATTTCACCCGATTATTCAGGTGTAATTTTCTCTAAAAATATCCTCGATTCAAATGCAAAACATGGTATCATAAATATTATTCCCGGACTTGGAGAATATTTAGTTTCTGGTAAAAAACAAGCGTGTTCAGGACATTTTTCGACAAATACAATTACATGGATAAACTCTCAACATGTATATGATGGAGTAAAATACACCAATGGAAAGCATGACATTTCGGTATCGTTCACAAACCTTACAAAAGATATAAAACCTCACGAAACTACACTTATACAAGGAGCTCTGAAGCTCGAAAAAGAAATAGGAATGCCAGTAGATATTGAATTTTGTATTTCTAATAATACAATAAATTGGCTTCAAGTACGACCTATAACAACAAAAAATTCGAGCGATTCTCAAATTGTATATGACAATTCAAATATTGGTGAAAACTATCCTGGCATTTGTATGCCATTAACTACTTCATTTGTTCAATTCACCTATTCAAAAGCATACGCAGAAGTTATAACATATTTGGGTATGAATAAAAAAAATATGGTTAAAAATGAACATATTATACAAAATCTTGTAACGGTGATTGATGGTGCTTTGTATTACAACCTAACTTCGTGGCAACAGATTTTATATCAATTACCTTTTGGTAAAATAACTTCAAAACTATATCCGGTATTATTAGGAATGGAATCTGCTGAATTTCCCAAACCAAAAGCAAAACCAAATATAATTGTTTACTTGAAGCTACTATATCGATTAATAGCATCTTTAGTTTTTTTTAAACGAATTAAGAAATCTTATGAAGATAATTACAACCAAGTATTTCATGATTATTTAGGTAAACGATTTGAGGGGTATACTCACGATGAACTTTCTCAAACATATCATACCGTAATAATTCGATTTTCTAAAAATTGGATAGCACCCTTACTCAATGGTTTCTATACTATGATTTTCTTTTCTCTGCTAAAAAAAATATTTAAAAATTCTCGTTTAGCTACTTCTCACCCCAATTTTATTAATGACATTCTTTTTTCACAGGGAGATATTGTGTCGGTTAAACTTGTTCGCGAATTACAAAATCTGTTTTATGAAATACATGATTCAAAAGAATTGTTAGAGTATTTTAAAACGAATGAAGCCGACTTTATTCTAAAAAATATAGGTGTAGATTTTCCCAAATGTCATGAAACTATTTCAAATTATATTTCAAATTATGGCGTACGTTGCGATAGTGGAGAACTCAAAATGGAAATAGAAAATTACCAAGAAAACCCATTGAAATTCATACAATTTATTAAAAATAATATACAAGGATTCAGTGAAAAATCAAATACAAATTTCTCTATTGATTACAAATCAATTTTGAATACAAAATACAAATATAACGTGTTCAAAAAATGTATACTTACTGTGCTAATAACCATTACATTGCGAAGAATAAAAGACAGAGAAAACTATCGATTTGTACGAAGCCAAACCTTTTCTATCATACGGTTTATTTTTAGAGCAATTGATGTTCAATTACTTGCAGATAACCTTATATGTGAGAAAGGTGATTCTTTATATTTGAAATATAATGAACTTGTAGATACTACAATAGCTAAAGATTACAAAGAAATAATAGCACAACGCAAAAAAGATATATTGTATTACAAGCAACATACTAAGCATGCAAATAGGTATTTTTATTCTTATGGGAAATTCTTACCCGCAGAAAAAAGTGCTGCAAATAAATCTTTAAAAACTATTACAGGTACTGGTTGCTGTAGTGGCATAATTACGGGAAAAGTTATAATTGTAACACCCGAAACTATATCAAAAGTACCTGTTAAAGATGCTATTATAATTGCAGAATATTTTGAACCCGGCTGGATAAACCTTTTTGCACAGGCAAAAGGTTTGGTTTCCGAAAAAGGAAATATACTAAGTCATACAGCAATCCTTTGTAGAGAAATGGGTATAACATCTATTATAGGTGCAAAAAATATAACGTCAATTGTTTCTAATGGAATGATAGTTCAAATTAATGGTTCAACGGGAGAAATTCATATAATTAAACAAAATAATGAATAATTTTTATATAGCGTCACGCTTAGCGAAAGTAAAACATACAGACAGTGAATTAATTGAATTTAAAACTTTTTTTTCAAAAATTCAAAAAGATGAAAAAGCTCAATATGATTTTTTTAATTATTGTAAAGAATGGAAACTTGCTCCATGGATTTATAGTCAATTAAAATCTTTAGAATTATTTTCAAAATTTTCTCACGAAGTTCAAAGTTTATTTGCTGATTTTGCTCAAAAAATCTATTCTGAGAATAAAAGTAGACTTGAAGAAGCTTCTAGATTTTTAGCAGTATTCCAAAAAGAAGGTGTTGATGTTGTAATACTTAAGGGAAATGCTTTTTTATCTGAAATTTATGGTAATCTTGGATATAAAAAAATGAATGATTTTGATATGCTCATTCACTTAAAAGATTGGGTAAAAGTTCAAAAGATATATGCCGATTTGCATTATATTCCTTTAGGTTTTGGGTGGGGAGGAGAAAAACAAGAAGTTGCTAAATTTAGTCATACAGGTTTATCATATATAAGTCCAAATTACTCATGCATTACCGGAACTCAATGGGGATTAAAATCGCCAACTTCAAAATATAAAGTAAATATAAAAGATGTTTGGGATAAAACAGAAACATTTATTTTTCAAAATTTAAAAGTAAAACAACTCTCTCCTGAATATAATTTACTTCATCTTATTTTACATATGGGAACATATAAATGTGGTATCCGAGATTGTATGGATATTTATAACCTTTTATTAGTAAAATCGGAATTTGATGAAGACCTTTTTGTACAAATATGCAAAGAATCAAATGCCACAGATAAGGCATATTTTACTCTTTTATTATCACAATTATGTTGTAATTCTATTAGTCAATCTTTAATAGATAAACTCAATCCTTCTAAAAATTCATTTATTATTCGAAGATTAAAAGCTCGAATAAAAATGTACGAAAAAACCGGAGACATGCAGTTGTCTTATAATGATTATTTTCATGATGTTGAAATGATTGTTTTTTATTTTAGTTTATTCCATACGTTCCATAAAAAAATTGCATTGTACCTTAAACTAGTACAATCATTATTTTTAGTTAAGAAAAAAGCCGCCTATACTTTATCTGATTTAACAAATGATGCAACAATCTGGCAAAAAATTAAAGCTCGAATACTAGCACCCTATTATGTATTCTCTCTCATTGGCGAAGAAATAGGTGTTGGTGTAACAATTCTATTATTTATAAAAATGTTTATTGATTCGTTAATTTCAATAAAAAATTATTGGTTTAAAAAAATGTCGTATTTTCAATTTCTTAAAAATGAAGGTATTGATTCAAAAGAAATTATATCTGTTGTAAAAGGTATTCAATAATATGAGAAAAATAATATGTATAACTGGTCCTGATGGTAGTGGCAAAAGTACTCTCATCCAATCGCTTCTTAAAACACACAACTACTATGTTGCATCTATTTGGGATGGGATGAAAAATAATGAAAACAATGTTCTTTTCAATTCAAAACTCAATGTAGATAAGTACTTATGTAATTTATTACCAGATGCAAGATTATTATTTCTTGCACATGCTATGAAAATTTCAATTGACAAAGCATTTGAGTCTAACCAAGATATTCTTATAGACAGCTATTTTTATAAGTATTTTGTTTCGGAATTAACTTTAGGTGCATCTAAAAAGCTCGCAGATTCTCTTTTAGATGTATTTGTAGTTCCCGACAAAACTTTTTATTTAGTTATAGATTCTAATACAACAAGGCAAAGAAAGACAAAATATTCTCGTTACGAATGTGGACTCGTTAAACATGCTTCTACAGAATCGTTTCTTGAATTTCAGCTTAAAACACAAAATTATTGGAATACGTTTGTTAAACCAAATTGGATAAAAATAAATGCAAAAGAAAATGAAGAAGTTGTTTTAAAAAATGTTCTAACTCATTTATAACATGCAACAAATAGTAATAACAGGATTAGATGGCTCGGGTAAAAGTACAATTCTAAAAGCTCTTCTAGAAAAGAATAGTACTGAATTTGAAATATTATTTATTCCACATTTCAACTTACAAAGCATTCCAAGTTCCAACGTAATTCATAAAGTAGCCAGTTTTATTAATACCCTTAGCTACACATCAGATAAAATAAAGGAGCCACAACTAAAAGCAATTGCATTACTAAGTTCTATGTTATTATTTCATAAAGTTATTGAGCTTAAAAAAGGTATATTTAATACTATATTTTGCGAAAGGCATCCTCTGATTGATGCGGCTGTTTACGCACAATTTTATGCTCATAAAATGAATAAACCATGTACTAATCAATTATACATTCAAACAATAGAAGAAACATTTAGAAAAGAATTATTATACTTACTAAAACTAATTCCTAAAGAATATATATGTGAAAATCTTGGACTCATTGAAAATTTAAAACAGTTTATTTATACATGGTTTTATAGAGAATCAAAAACAAGTATTGAGCAATTAAAACATCTGTTTAAAGTAGAATTACCTCACAAGATTTTTTATTTACAAGCACAACCCAAAGTACTTTTCGATAGAATAAAAGGGCGAAAAGAATTAGAAGCTCATGAAAGCATTGAGGTATTTGAAGTTTTAGATTCATTGTATTTGGAGCTTTTTAAAAGATTACATCAAATTGATATTGAAATAATTGATGCAAATTTTTTTGAAAATCTAGATTCTTTTAAAGAAAAAATTCTTTACTAAATGGATATAAAGAAAATAACATATTTTATTCTTGGCATTATATGCTTAATATTAGCATATATAGGAGTTATTTTACCTGGCATTCCAGGAACTCCATTTGTGCTATTTACAGCATTTTTTTTTATTCGAAGTTCTCCCAAAATGCAACAATGGATAATGAAACAAAAAGTATTTTCAAAAATTATTCAAAAATTCGAAGAAAAACCAATACTACCTTTAAAATTAAAATTATTACTCTTATTTCCAATATTATCGTCAATAGCAATAGCAGTGTTGTTCTATATAGAATCTAATACAAATAAATATATCTGTATTGGAATAGCTATAATTGTAATTATATTAATTTTACGCATTAAAAAAATTTCAATTAGTAAAAATTGAATTATATAATTTAACGTCAATTCGACGTAAGAAAAACGCTTAAATTTTTGGTAAACATAGGGAAATTTAGTATATTTAACTTTCTA
>MWCJ01000012.1 GCA_002069975.1 Bacteroidetes bacterium ADurb.Bin217
TTCAGCTATAAATATACAAAACAATGACTTATTTACCAAATTTTATTAGCATTTTCTTATCCGAAACTCAGGTTAATAATTTTGCCTGTTTAATTATTTTTTTATAAAGTTTTTTGGAGTAAAATTTACTTTTATTTCTATGTGTATAAAAATCAAGTATTTCAAAAAGTTTTATTTTCGCTTTATGAGACCAAATAATTATTCGTTTGCCCATTTTTTAAATTCAATATCAAGTTGGGTTTCATTACAAAACAATCCATTTTCTATATCATTTTTAGATTCAATAATTTCATTTCTTTGTTGTGAAAGTAATGAAATTTTTTGACTTTGACTTTTCGTTTCTATAATAGTCTTTAATGCATTTAAAAATGATTCATCATTTATTTCAGCTATTCGATGAAATAAAAACTGTTTTAACTCAATTGCAGTCATTCCTTTTTTTTTGTAAAAGTAATGATTCTCATTCCAATTTCCAATAGTGTGTATTTTTTTTATAAACCGGTATACTCTCCAAAACAAATAAAATATATACCCTGTAAAAAACCACAAAAAAAAATGGACGCAAGCCCCAAACTCAATACGGTATTGAATTGTGGCGGCCATTGGTGGTTTTGGGGGAGCTTACATATTCACCATAAAAAAATATACTTTGCCATGTGTATCCTATTTAGAGCCGCAAATAGCTAGAAATATTGGTTTATAGTCCATACATTATAAAAATCTATTATTCAATAAAAAAAACACTTTCCTCATATACTTTATTTATTTACTCACGTTATAGCATGTAAGAAACTATGTATAATCTAATACCTTATGAGCCATGGAAACAAAAAAAAGCTATCGCGTAAACTTAGAACCTAAACGGTTTATGTTTCGTGAATTTGGATTAGTAATAGGATTATTACTATTATTTATGGTATTTGAATTCAGTATTTCATCTGCCACTATTGAGTCTGTGATGCCAAACATGAGCATTAAACCCGATCAAGATTTTACTGTTGTAACAAAAGTAGACGACAATACTACTTTGAACAAACCAAAGCCACTTAAAACTCCGGCACAAACAATAGTAGAAGTTACAAAACCATTAGAAGCCGACACAACTACCATAATTTTCAATTCAGACACGGTGCAACGTATCAATCCAATCGACCTAGTGTTTGATCCTATTTCTGCTCCTCCCGTTTTTTTTAAATTAGAAAAAATGCCTAAATTTAAAGGGGGAGATGCTGCTCTCATGAAATTTATAACCAATAATTTAGAATACCCACAAGAATTAATAGACATGAATTTGCAAGGCGTAGTAACCGTTGTATATATAGTAGACGAAACAGGAAAAGTAAAAGACCCTGTAATAAAACACAGCAGTAATCAAATTCTTAACAGATATGCATTAGAAGTTGTTTCAAAAATACCCGATTATACACCCGGAATGCAAAACGGAAAAGCCGCAAGTGCATATATTTCGGTTCCTATTCACTTTAAAATTGGAAAATATTAATTCAATTACAAAAAATTAAAATGAATGTGTGCTATTTGTAAATCATATTTATTATTTTAGCAGAAAATTTTTGATACTATAAAAATTTATAACAATGGAATTAAAAAAGTCAGAAAAAGCGGACTTGGAAAAGAGAAAACTAATTTTCACTGAAATTGGTTTAGCTCTCTCTTTATTAATTGTTTTCGGAGCTTTTGAATACACTGCATCGCAAGCAGATATGAGCGATTTGGGAAGTGCTGGCGGACCGAAAGAAGATATTGAAATGGTTGAAGTTACTCGTGAACCGGAACAACCTAAACCAGAATTGGAAAAACCTCCAATGCCCGAACCTCCTCAACCTGAAGAAATTGAAGAAACTGATGATAAAAACGAAGATGATTCAGACAAATTCAAAGGCAATGAAGATGATGCAAATAAAAAAATAGAACCACCAAGTTTTGATTTTGACCCTCAAAAAGAAGAAAAAGAAACTATTCACATTCGTGTTGAAAAAATGCCAATATTTCCTGGAGGAAACGCGGCATTACTTAAATTTTTAGCAGAAAATTTAGAGTATCCTCAAGAAGCTGTAGACATGGGTTTAGAAGGGACTGTGGTTGTGAAATTTGTAGTAGGTAAAGACGGTAAAGCTAAAAATCCTGAAATTGTAAAATCGGTAGCACCTATGCTCGATAAAGCTGCGACGTCAGTTATAAACAAGTTACCTCTTTTTACTCCAGGAGAACAAGCTGGCGAAAAGGTTTTAGTATGGTATAACTTGCCGGTTCAGTTTAAATTGGCTCGATAATAAATAATAAACCCTATCACATTGCGTTGATAGGGTTTTTTGTATACATTAATACTTAATATACGTGTCTGATAGCATTGTAATTATACCAACTTACAACGAGAAAGAAAATATTGAAAATATTCTTCAAAAAGTTTTGTCGTACCCCAAAGGTTTTCACATATTGGTGGTAGACGATAATTCTCCCGACGGAACTGCTACAATTGTAAAACGAATACAACAAGAATATCCCAATGAACTCCACATATTGGAACGAAGCGGTAAAAGCGGTTTAGGAACTGCATATATAGCAGGATTCCAATGGGCGTTACAACAATCGTATGAGTATATTTTCGAAATGGATGCTGATTTTTCTCACAATCCCGACGATTTAATTCGTTTATATGAATCGTGTGCACAACAGGGTGCTCACGTGTCTATTGGCAGCAGATATATTCAAGGAGTAAATGTGGTAAATTGGCCAATGAACAGAATTCTCCTATCCTACTTTGCTTCAATGTATGTTCGTTGGGTTACGTGTATGGTTATTCGCGATTCTACGGCAGGTTTTGTTTGTTACAAACGAGTTGTTTTAGAAACTATTCAACTCAATAAAATAAAATTTAAAGGGTACGCTTTTCAAATAGAAATGAAGTTTAAAGCATGGAAACATGGTTTTGTTTTGAAAGAAGTTCCAATAATTTTTACCGACAGACGAGAAGGTGCATCAAAAATGAGCAAAGCTATAATTAAAGAAGCAGTATTTGGGGTAATTCAACTTACCATTGCAAGTTGGTTTACCAAATATCAAAAGTATTCTGATAAATAATTACAATATGTATACATTATTGCACAATGCAACAATAGTAAACAATGGCGAAGAATTTACCGGCAGTATTCTAATACACAAACAGGTAATTGCCGATGTTTTTCGCGGAACTGTTCCCGAAAATTGGTTACAGAAAAACACTCGAATAATTGACTGTTCCGGCAAACACATTTTTCCCGGAGTGATTGACGATCAAGTACACTTTAGAGAACCCGGGTTAACCCACAAAGGAACTATTGCAAGCGAATCAAAAGCTGCTGTAGCCGGAGGAATAACTTCGTATATGGAAATGCCTAACGTAATCCCGCAAACCACTACTATAGAATTACTTGAACAAAAATTCGACATTGCTTCTAATTCTTCGTATGCTAATTATTCATTCTATTTAGGTGCAACCAATTCTAATATAGACCAATTACGTGCATTAGATCCTACTTTAACGTGCGGAGTAAAAGTATTTATGGGTTCAAGCACAGGCAATATGCTGGTTGACAACCCCGAAGCTCTTTCTCAAATTTTTTCTGATGTTAAAATTCCTGTTGCTACTCATTGCGAAGACGAACAAATAATAAGACACAATATTTCTGAATTCACTAAAAAATTTGGCGAAAATATTCCTATTGAGTATCATCCTATTATTCGAAGTCGCGAGGCTTGTTTTTCTTCATCACAATTAGCGTATTCATTAGCAAAAAAACATAATACCCGATTACATATTCTTCATCTTTCTACAGCCGACGAAATGCAGTTGTTAGAATCGGGACCTGTTTTGAACAAACAAATAACTGCAGAAGTGTGTGTACACCATTTATGGTTTTCTGCACAAGATTATGCACGTAAAGGAGCATTTATAAAATGGAATCCTTCTATAAAAGACGAATCAGACCGTATTGCATTATTCGAAGCCTTACTCGACGATAGAATTGATGTAGTAGCTACCGACCATGCACCTCACACAATAGAAGAAAAAACAGGAGTTTACACCAAAGCTGCTTCGGGGGGACCATTGGTTCAACATTCGTTACTTGCTATGCTCGATTTTTATAAACAAGGTATACTATCATTACCACGTATAGTTCACAAAATGTGTCATGCACCTGCACAACTATTTGGAATAAAAAAACGAGGTTTTATAGAACGAGGATATTATGCTGATTTAGTTGTAGTAAACTTACAAGCAAAAACTAAAGTTACACCACAATCGTTATTATACTCGTGTAAATGGTCGCCATTTATTGATCACACATTTGAAGCTCGAATTGATAAAACTATAGTAAACGGTACAATTGTTTACGAAAACGGCTGTGTAAACGACAGTTTACATGCTATGGCATTAGAATTTAGTAGATAAAAAACTTATCTTGAAATTTTAAACAAACTTGCTATAGTTTTACCTAAATCATCTAATTTTTCTAATGGTTCCAAAATCGATGGATTTTTAAAATCAGGCACTGTAACATCGCCAACTCCCGATTGTAAAGGAAAGAAAAGTAAATAGTTATTTTGCGGAAAATATTGACGTAACGATATAGGCACTCGTGCCATTTCGGGAACATACGATGGATGGTCTTTGCGACTTAAAATAAATATAATTGTATCGTCAATTTTAATTTCACGAGCAAGAACTAAAAAATCACTAAAGTTTTCAAATTCAATAAATTCGGCATTTATAGTATGTTTTTTATGTATTTCTATCATATATTGTAGTGTATCTTTTGAACCATAAAATATATTTTTAACGCCGGTATTTTTTGCTAAATTCCATAACTTAATAATCCAATAAGGAAATCCAACTTCTTTTTCGGCATTTTGTGGAATTATAATAAAATTACGTTTTATTGTATTCAAAGACTGCAAAGCATTATAAACCATGATATTCGCCTCGCACTTAGTAAGCAAATTATCTATGGTGGAACCTAAATGAACATGTTCGTAATCGTGAGAAACATTAAGCACCACATCTGTAATAGTTTGTTCTTTCACAATATTTGAAATTCCATTCGAAACAGTCATATCATAGCGAAGCAGTTTTTGAATTTGACAATCGGTAGCCGATGCAAATACCGCAGCGGAATCGAGCAATGCATGTGCCTTTTTCTCTGTATCGGTTGACTTTTCTGAATTTACTATGGTAAGGGCATACAATCCTATTTTATTGTTTTTAGATTTAATACTTACACTCAAATTTACCAACTCTTGCACATTTGATTTGTCTGAAATAGGAATAAGTATACGTTCATCTGCACTAGAATTTTCTATATCAGTAGAACCGGCTTCGGATAAAGCAATATTGCGAGCTCCTTTTTGAGCCGCAAAGGAAGCATGTGTACAGGTTATTAATATCATAAGAATAGTGCCGTTAAGAACACTTTCGTTGAGCAATCGAATAGGCTCTACTACTTGTCCGACTAAAAGTGCTGCATCTATCTGAGCTTGATTTAAAATAATATTATATCCTACCAATACTGCCGCAAGTGTTGCTGCAGCCTGAGCATTACTTAATCCAAAAATTATTCTGCGTTCATCTGCTTTGAGACAAAATGTTTTTTGAGTAACCCAGGCAGCAAGAAATTTCGAAACTGTTGCTGCAAGTGTCATTATTAACCCAACTTTTATAGTTTCAAAATCTTGCAAAAAAGCTTTGTAATTAATCAACATACCTACACCTATCAAAAAAATAGGGATAAATAATGCATTTCCAACAAATTCTATTCTATTCATTAATGCGGAGGTTCGAGGTATTAGCCTGTTAAGGGACAAGCCTGTTAAAAATGCTCCAATAATAGCTTCGATACCGGCAACTTGAGCCAAAAAAGCACCAAGAAATACCATAGCTAATACAAATATATATTGCGAAATTTTATCTGAAAATCGTTTAAAAAACCAACGACCAATAATTGGGAAAATAAAAATTATAAGCGATGCAAACAAAATTATAGAAATAGCAAGACGCAACCAAAATTCTTGATTAATTTCTCCTTTAGTCATACCTACAATAACAGCTAACACTAAAAGTGCGAGAGTATCTGTTATAATTGTACCACCTACGGCAATACTTACAGACTTATTTCGAGAAATTCCAAACCTACTAACAATAGGGTATGCAATAAGTGTATGCGATGCAAACATACTTGCAAGTAATATAGATGTTAATGTACTAAATTCTAAAATATATACCCCCGCGACATATCCAACTATCATTGGAATGATAAACGTAAACATACCAAAAACAAAACTTTTACCACTATTACGCTTAAAATCGGTAAAATCTACTTCTAATCCGGCAAGAAACATTATGTACAGTAAGCCCACAGTACCATACAAAATAATACTACTATCTCGTAACATCAAATTAAATCCAAAAGGCCCTATAAGTGCACCTGCTATAATTAATCCTATTAAATGAGGAATTTTAAATTTATTAAGAATAATGGGTGCAAATAATATAATGAATAAAATAACGGAAAACTGCAACACCGGATTGTTCAAAGGAAGATTAAAATCGAAAATTGTTAGCAGCATAAATATTCAAAATAATTTTGCACAAATATACTCAAATATACATTCGGTTTTAATCTGTTTTAGTTATTTCTCTTAAATTAAAAATTGTTTAAAAACATTTACTATACACCTTCAGTTCAAGGAATTATTTTATGTTCAGACCGCTACAAATAGTACTGTCGATTATGAAATTCTTACAAAATCAGAATGTAATTACATCAAAATAATGATACGTAGATTTACACAAATAATCGAAACACTGAAGGATCTTAGGGTTTTTCGAAAAATGCTTTCACACTCTTATCTTGCAAACGAGCCTGTAACCATGTTTGAAATTTCATTTTCTCTAATCGAAGTTTATCGGCTTTAGGGGAAGTAAACACAACAATATGAACCTTTTTGGCTACACCTGTAGAATCTGTATAATCATATGATTGTGTATAAGTACAATGGGTAATTGATGGATAATGGATTTGTATTTCTTGTAGTATAGAATTGGCTATTACCGAATAATTTCGAATACTATCCAACTGCAATTCCTTCTCTTTAAGAACATTAGAAAGCCTTCCGATTTCCGACTTTAAATTTGTAACTTCCACATCTGTCTGAGTTATATCATCAAATGATAAACCTTGTTTAAACAAAACTTTCGCTTTTTGCAACGAAAAATCTTTTGCTTTGGTTTGAATAGCTTGTTTTTGATTTTCGGTTAAAGTATTTCCTGCATATATTAATGTTACGGTTTGCTTCGAAGCATCTACCTCGTGTTTTAATAAATAATTACCTTCATACACACTTACATTAGTTATAAAACGTGTTACTTGCTCGTTAAATTTTTCCTTTTGTACTAATTGGTATCCAAAATAAATGCTTGGTATTAACACTATAGCAATAATTGTTGAAATCCAGCTATTTACTTTTTTTCGTTGACTTGAATCTATAATAGTTCGAATAGGAAAATTTAAAAACTGCGAGACAAATAATGCCGCAATAGCTATAAAAACAGTATTTATAGTAAATAAATATAGTGCCCCAAAGAAATATGTCATTTGAAATGTAGCAAGACCATATCCTGCAGTACATAATGGCGGCATTAATGCCGTTGCAATAGCAACCCCCGGAATAACATTCCCTTTTTGTTTACTACTTATAGCCACTATTCCGGCAAGTCCGCCAAATAGAGCTATTAACACATCATATATACTAGGACTTGTACGAGCAAGCAATTCGGAATGTGCGGTAGATATAGGAGAAATAATAAAATAAAGTGTAGATGTAATAAGACTTGTAATTACTGCAAATGTAAAATTTTTAAGAGCTTGACGAAACAATGGAAAATCGTATGTAGCAATACTATAGCCTATACCATTAATTGGCCCCATAAGCGGAGATATAAGCATGGCACCTATAATCACTGCGGTAGAATTCATATTTAACCCAACCGAAGCAACTAATATAGCAAACACCAAAATCCACAAATTAGTACCTTTAAATACAATATCTTTTTGAATCGATTGATGTATTTTATCAAAGTTATCCAAATCTGTTTCGAGACTTACATAACTAAAAAATTTCTGTATAAATTTATGTTTATTCATAGCATTAATTATAATGCAATATTATAAAAAAGTTTTTATACTAACTCTGAATGAATTGATTTTTGTATTTTTGAAAAAAATATATTATGACAAAACAAACTACTCTTGCCGAAATAGGAGAATTCGGACTCATTGAACGTATTACAAAACCTTTTACACACAATCACAAATCTACCAAATACGGAGTGGGTGACGATTGTGCAGTGATAACAAGCTCAAAAACTACATGTACAGTTATTACGACCGATATGCTCGTTGAAGGTATTCATTTTGATTTGATATATACACCCCTAAAACATTTGGGATACAAAGCTGTAGTTGCTAACATTTCAGATATTTATGCAATGAATGGCACTCCATCACACATTACTGTAAGCATAGCAGTATCAGCAAAATTCAGTGTAGAAGCTATTGAACAATTATACGAAGGTATTCATTTGGCATGCAAAACATATACTATAGACCTTATTGGAGGCGACACAACCTCATCGGTTACTGGGTTAACTATTTCTATTACAGCCATAGGAACTGCTGAAACTTCGGCAATAACATACAGAAACACAGCACGTGTAAACGATTTGATATGTGTAACAGGAAATTTAGGTGCAGCATATATGGGCTTACAAATTTTGCAACGTGAAAAAGCAGTATTTACCCAAGCAGGAGCACAACCTAAATTAGAAGGATACGAATATGTATTGCAACGTCAACTAAAACCCGAATCACCCAAAAATGTACTTGAATCATTGAAAAAAGCAAACATAATCCCTACCTCTATGATTGATATTTCCGACGGGTTATCATCGGAACTCTTTCATATATGCAAACAATCGGGTGTGGGCTGTAATATTTACGAAGAAAAATTGCCTGTACACGAACAAACTGTTGAAGTGTGTAACGAATTTTCTATAGAACCGCTCATTCCTATGTTACATGGCGGCGACGATTACGAATTGTTGTTTACCGTGGATATTACAAATTATGACACAATATCTAAAATTCAAGACATACATATAATAGGCAGTATAACGCAAGCAGACAAAGGCTTACACCTAATATCAAAAGCAGGTGACCATGTACCCCTCAAAGCACAAGGTTGGACATCGTTTGCACAATAAACCAATGACTTATAAGTTTATAAGCGATAAATTAGGAAAATTTAAAAAAAAATAGGTATTTTCGCCGTTCAACTTTTGAATTTCAAAAAACATATACAATATGGAAAAAAAATATTCTTTAATTAATGCAATTTTTGGTTGGATTTCATTTACAGGTGCTGCAATTGTGTATATACTAACAATGGAACCTACGGTAAGTTTATGGGACTGTGGTGAATTTATTGCAACAGCGGCAAAATTAGAAGTAGGTCACCCTCCCGGTGCCCCATTATTTTTAATGTTAGGTCGATTTTTCGCTTTATTTTCCAGCGACCCTTCTACCATAGCTATGTGTATTAATGCCATGTCGGCTTTAGCTAGTGCTGCTACTATTATGTTTTTATTTTGGACAATCACACATTTAGCTCGCAAATTTTTCGACAATCAAATACTTACAGCATCTCAAATATATGTAGTTATTGCAGCTGGTATTGTTGGTGCCGGAGCATATACATTTACCGACACATTTTGGTTTTCGGCTGTCGAAGGAGAAGTATATGCATTATCATCATTGTTTACTGCTGTAGTATTTTGGGCTATTCTTAAATGGGAAAATGCTGCTGACAAACCACACAGCGACAAATGGTTAATACTTATTGCATATATTATGGGATTGTCTATAGGTGTCCATTTACTTAATCTTTTGACTATTACGGCAATTGTATATGTATACTACTTCAAAAAATATACACCAACCACCAAAGGAATTATCCTTGCAGGATTACTTTCGCTTCTCATAATTGCTTTTATGATGTGGGGTGTAATTACAGGGTCTATGGAAGTAGCTTCGCAATTTGAATTATTCTTTGTAAATGTTTTAGGCATGCCATTACATTCAGGTTTAATTGTATACATTGTAATGCTTATAGCAGCATTGATTACCGGAATAATACTTACAAAACGAGATGTTACAATTAATATTAAAGTAGGTATAGTAACTTTATGTGCAATTTTAATAGGAATGCCATTTATGTCGGGAAGTGTGTTTTTATGGCTACTACTAATAGCAGGTATAATTGCACTCCTATATTATGTTGCAAAACAAAATCCTGTTGTTCTAAACACTATTATAAACATAATGACAGTAGTAATGATAGGGTATTCATCGTATGCAATGATAATTATTCGCTCGAATGCAAATACACCTATGAATGAAAATGCTCCAGACAATGTATTCTCATTATTATCGTATCTCAATCGCGAACAATATGGAAGTACCCCATTACTCTACGGACCATATTACAATGCTGCCCCCGAATGGAAAGCCGACAATTCTGCCGAAGTTAAAGAAAAATTTACCTACACACCTCGTGATGGAAAATATGTAAAAGTAAGCAACGGCATAGAATACGTATTCAATTCACAATTTTGCACAATATTCCCTCGTATGCACAGTCGCGAACCTCATCATATAAAAGAATATAAAGACTGGGCAGGTATAAAAGATGGTGTAAATACTCGTAAAGTTTTCTACGAAAAAGAACGACAATCATACAATGTCCCTACTTTTGGACAAAATTTAAAATTCTTTTTCTCTTATCAAATCGGACATATGTATGTGCGGTATTTTATGTGGAATTTTGCCGGTCGTCAAAACGACGTACAAAGTCATGGCGGTATAATAAACGGAAACTGGATAAGTGGAATCCCCTTTATTGATAATCAATTAGTTGGCGACCAAACTTTTATCTCAGAAAAAGCTAAACATAATCCAACAAGAAATACGTATTATTTGCTACCATTTGCATTAGGGGTAATAGGATTTTTATTCCATATTTTAAAACGAAAACGCGATTCGTTTGTAGTTGTACTATTATTTATTTTAACAGGGTTAGCTATTGTAGTTTACCTTAATCAAACTCCGTATCAACCTCGCGAACGAGATTATGCATACGCCGGCTCATTCTATGCTTTTAGTATTTGGATAGGTTTAAGTATCATGGCATTGTACTATTATGCTAAAAAATATTTAAAACATGGAGGCATAAGTGCTACCATTGCATTGCTTGTTGCCGCTCCTACTCCGGTTGTATTGGCTATAGAAAACTGGGATGATCATGACCGTTCGGGACGATATACAGCTCGTGATTTTGCCTATAATTATTTAATGAGTTGTTCCCCTAATTCTCTTATTGTAACAGCAGGCGACAATGACACATTTCCGCTTTGGTATTTACAAGAAGTAGAAGGTGTTCGTACCGATGTACGTGTATTGTGTACCCCACTTTTGGCTACCGATTGGTATTCGCAACAAATGATGCGACGAGCCTATGAATCGGCACCTCTCCCATTAAAATTAACCGAAAAACAAGTAGCTAAAGGCATTCGTGATATTGTTCGAGTGCAAGAATCAAGCTTTACACAAGGCAAATATGTAATGCTTAGCGATGCTATGGAAGTAGTACGCGATGATGATATGAAAATTAAATTATATGGTGATTCATATAATTACATGCCTGCAAGTTTACTCAAATTTCCGGTTGACAAAAAACAAGTTCTTTCGCAAGGCATACTTTCACTGAAAGACTCATTACTCATAGCTCCTGAAATAAAAATACAAATCAAAGATAAGTCGATTTACAAAAACAAACTTGTAATTTACGATGTACTCGACGGATATCAATGGGATAGACCATTATACTTTACCAATCAAATGTCGGCTGAAGAAATTGGACTCGAAAAATATGTTCGTTACGACGGTTTTACTTTTAAATTCGTTCCTATTGAAAGTGCCAATCCTCGCATACCTCATACCGATACTGATGTAATGTATAATAACTTGATGAATGTATACAAATGGGGTGGCATGGGCGACAGCTCTGTTCATATGTGCCACTTTAACGAACGTACAACTCGCGTAATTGGTATTCGTTCTATGTTTAACCAATTGGCAATGGATTTAGCAAGCGAAGGAAAAAAAGATTCAGCTCGTGCTGTTTTAGCAAAATTAAAAGAAATTATGCCCGACTGGCAATTCCCATATTTTGACGATGCTATTATTTATACAGCTTATGCATATTACTCTATAGGTGATAATAAATCGGCACAGGAAGAATTAAGTATTTATGTAAACAATATGATTCAAGAAATTGAATGGTTCAATACCTTACAACCTCAATTTGCAGCATTGGTTCAAAAAGACAAAGAAGAGTATATTCGGTCTATTGTTCAAATAGCTGATGTAGTTCAAAGTAGAGGCGATACCAAATTTATGGAAAAACTTGAATTTGAATGGAAACGAATTGAACAAGGTTATACGCTTGAACAAATACTTATAAGCACTAGAAATTCGCAATAATATACAATGAAACCATATAGCTTCATAGGATTTACACTTTGTATACTATATACATCGTGTAAATCCTATGAAATTATTAATAATCAAGAATATAATTCACTTTTACAATACAATGTAACAATTCAAAACCCTGCCGAGGTAATGGAATTGGTCTATCCTCCATCTAAACAACAAGGTATATATATAGATTGGAAGCAACACTCTTTTTCTAAAAAATATTCAGTAATTGTAATTGACACTCTTTCTGTTACATATCCGCAAGCTATAAGATACAAAAGTAAGATGATGTTCAATGGAATTACATGGAGCATTGAATCAATTGAACGTTCCTATAGCTCACAATTTGATTCTCGTATAAAACTTTGGAATGCTAACTTCCCATCTTCAATTAAAGACTAAAAAAACAGATTCGACGTATGAAACATCTACTATGTATAGTATTTCTAAGTATTCAACTAAATAGTTTTTCACAAATTAGAGTTGGAGCAGAATGTACCGAAGATTACCTACCTTACATGCAATCTAAAAAAGTAGCAGTAGTAGCCAATCATACTTCAATGGTAAAAAACGAGCATCTTGTAGATTTTCTGATACGTAATAAGGTAACAATTGTAAAAATATTTACTCCTGAACATGGATTTCGAGGCAAAGCAGATGCAGGTGAAGTAGTTGGAAATACGGTAGATACCAAAACACAAATTCCAATAATCTCCTTGTATGGCGACAAAAAAAAGCCTTCGAAACAAGATATGCAAGGTTTTGACATTGTAATATACGACATGCAAGATGTAGGAGCTCGGTTTTACACATACATTTCTACCATGCACAATGTAATGGAGGCTTGTGCCGAAAACAATATAGAGTTTTGGGTATTTGACCGTCCTAATCCAAATGGCTTTTATGTTGACGGACCTATTTTACAAATGCAATATAAGTCATTCATTGGTATGCATCCGGTGCCGATAGTTCATGGTATGACTGTGGCTGAATATGCCCGAATGATTCAAGGAGAAAAATGGCTGGCACATGGAATTCAGTGTAAATTACAATATGTAATGTGCGATGGCTATACTCATAAAACTAAATATATACCACCAATTGCTCCATCACCAAATTTACCTAACAGTACAGCCATTTATTTATATCCTATATTGTGTTTAACCGAAGGTACCGTTTTGAGCTGCGGTAGAGGAACCGATTTTCCGTTTCAGGTAGTTGGTCATCCTAAATTTAAACCAATTGATTTTTCATTTACTCCTCGAAGTATCGATGGAGCTAGTAAAAATCCACCACATAAAAATGTATTGTGTTACGGCACCGATTTACGAAAATATCCGGTTCAAAATATTACCCATTTACCTTTAGAAATTTTTATAGACGCATATAAGAATTATAAGGGAAGCGAGCCATTTTTTACTCCTTTCATGCTTAAAGTTGCAGGCACTGCCGAATTACAAAAACAAATAGAACAAGGTATGTCGGCTCAAGAAATTCGAAATTCGTGGAAAAAAGACCTAGAAACGTTTATGAAAATGCGAAAAAAATATCTGCTTTATACTGATTTTTAGAAAGCTATAAAGTATATTTGTACACAGAAGAAATTTTGATATGATACAAGACTTACAAGCTAAAAACAAACGCATTGCAGTTCTCGGATTAGGATACGTTGGGCTGCCTTTAGCACTCGAATTTGCCAAAAAATATTCAGTAATCGGATTCGATATAAATTCTGACAGAATTGAGTTAATGAAAAAACACATTGACCCGAGCGAAGAATTAGAACAAGATGCATTTGACGGAACCGATATAGAGTTTACTTCAAATCCGGAAGACTTAAAAAAAGCTCATTTTTATATAGTAGCTGTACCTACTCCTATCGACAACCATAATATACCTAATTTACGACCATTACTTTCGGCTACAGAATTAGTTGGTAAAGCACTAAAAAAAGGAGATATTGTTGTATACGAGTCTACTGTATATCCGGGTGCTACCGAAGAAGACTGTTTGCCAATATTACAAGACTTATCACGATTAAAACTTGGAATTGATTTTAAACTTGGCTATTCTCCCGAACGAATAAATCCGGGAGACAAAGTATATACACTTACTAATATTCTTAAAATAGTATCGGGGAGCGACAACGACGCACTTGGGGTAATTGCTGATCTATATGGTTCTATTATTACAAAAGGAATACATAAAGCGAGCAGCATTAAAGTTGCCGAAGCAGCTAAAATTATCGAAAACACTCAACGCGATGTGAACATAGCATTGATGAACGAACTTTCGATGATTTTCAAAAAAATGAATATCAACACCTACGAAGTGCTTGATGCTGCGGCTACCAAATGGAATTTTTATAAAGTAACTCCAGGTTTAGTTGGTGGTCATTGTATTGGTGTAGACCCTTATTATTTAACCTATAAGGCAATACAATTAAAACACCATGCTCAAATAATAACATCGGGGCGATCTATTAACGATAATATGCCTATTTATTTGGCAAAAAATATTCTAAAAGATATAAATAATGCCGGTAAAGTATTGAAACACTCACGAGTACTTATAATGGGAGCTACATTTAAAGAAAACGTAAGCGACATTCGTAATTCTAAAATTTTTGATACCGTTACCGAACTTGAATCATTTGGTATACAAGTAGACGTAATAGATCCTCATGCCTGTGCCAATGAAGTATTGCGTGAATATAATTGTAGACTAGCTGAAAAACCCGAAGGAAAATACGATGTAATTATGGTAGCAGTAAAACATAAAGAATACGAAAATTTAAGCGAAGAATATTTTGCATCGATTTCTGCTGACCCCTTTATTTTATATGACATAAAAGGGATTTACCGAAATTCGTTTCCAAAGGCACGATATTTTAGTTTCTAAATTTCTTTATGTGAAAGTTCACAATTTTGTTTTATCGAACGCAACGAACATCCACTGCAACCACTACACGGATCTACTTTTTTATGCGGTTTAAGCGATTGGTAAAGAGACCGTGCTCCAAAGAACACTGTTCCTGCTAATATAGCATACACAAATATTTCTTGATACATCGGTTTAATTTTTTAAAATAAACTACCTATTTGGTATGTTGCAAATGCAATAACCCATGCCAAGGCTGTGGTATATACCATTGTAAAGGTAGCCCACTTCCAATTAGCTTCGCGTTTTATAGCCGCAATTACCGCAACACACGGAAAATATATTAAAATAAACAACATTAACGTAAAGGCTACCAATGGACTAAAAACTTTTACTCCCTTATGCGGACCATATGCATGTGTTTGTTCTTGTAACTTTTGTTGTAGACTTACCGAAGTTTCATCGGCGTCAAAATCTGACTGATACAAAACCCCCATAGAACTCACAACTATTTCTTTAGCCGCTAAACCGGTTACAATACTTACACCTATTTTCCAATCAAATCCCAAAGGTTCAATTACCGGAGTTATAAAGTGTCCCATTTGTCCGATATACGATTTTTCCATACGTTCCGACTCTTTAGCAATAGAAAGTTCGGTAATCTGTTGCTCTTTGTCATCATCAGATAACGTTTCGTTCACCGATACTGATTCTATCTGAGCATCATAATCTTTAGAAAAATCTACGTTCTGCGGAAAATAGCCTAATGCCCATATCAGTATCGATGCAACCAATATTACATTACCCATTTTTTGTAAATATTGCACACTTTTGCCCCACATGTGATTTAATGTGTTGCGTAACGTAGGCACTCTATACGGAGGTAATTCCATAACAAATGGCACTTCTTCTTTGTTGAAAAATATTCGTTTAAACAATAACGCTACAAGTACCGACAATATGACCCCTATAGCATAAATTGAAAGCAATACTAATCCTTGTTTTGCCGGGAAAAATGCCGAAATCAACAACACATACACCGGCAATCGTGCACTACACGACATGAATGGAATAATGAGCATGGTCAACAAACGGTCTTTTCTGTTTTCGAGAGTACGAGTAGCCATTACTGCCGGCACATTACAACCAAATCCCATAAGTAGTGGAATAAAAGATTTACCGTGCAATCCTATTTTTCGCATAATTCTATCCATAATAAATGCAGCACGTGCCATGTATCCGGTATCTTCGAGTAATGAAATACACAAAAATAATATTACAATATTTGGTAAAAATATAATAACACCACCTACACCGCCTATGATACCATCTATAAACAAATCGCGAAGCATACCCTCACTCATACTTTGTTCTATAAAACTACCTAATGCTCCTACACCGGCATCTATCCAATCCATAGGGTAACTGCCGAGCGAAAACGTAGCTTGAAACATACCCCACATCAACAATAAAAATATAGGAAATCCTAACCACTTATGAGTAAATACAGTATCTAAGCCATGATTAATAGCAGTTTTTTGTTTTTCTTTTGAATAGGTATAGGTTTGACGTAATGCACCACGAATAAAACTATATTTTGCATCAGTCATTATTGTTTCTGCTCGTTCATCAAATGTTTTTTCAAGTGCAGCTCGTTGTTTTTTTGCTAATTCAAAAATATTTTGCGAATTAGGAATTTGTTCCAATTCTTTTGCAAACGCCTTATCATCTTCCAACAATTTTACTGCAACATATTGCGAATGAAAAGCATCGAGAAGTTGTTGATTTTTTTTAATTTCTGTTTTTAATGTTTCTATTGATGTATTAATTTCTTGCCCATAATTTATATGAACATGACGCATGTATGGTTCTTTTTCTTCGTATACATCAATTATTTTTTCGAGTAATTCAGGTATTCCTTTGCCCCGCGACGCAACGGTTGGAACAAACGGAATTCCTATCATTTTGCCCAATTGTTCGTAATTAAAAACATCACCCTTTTGTTCCAATTCATCATACATATTAAGAGCTCCAACAACGCGTATATTCATGTCGATAAGTTGGGTGGTTAAAAATAGATTTCGCTCCAAATTTGAACTATCTATTACATTAATTACCACATCGGGCAAAGTGTTAAAAATATGTTTACGAACAAACAATTCTTCGGGAGTATATTCTGAAATGGAATACGTGCCGGGTAAATCGGTAATATGAAATGTATATCCATTGTGCTTAAGTTTTGCCGTTTTCATATCTACAGTTACTCCACCATAATTGCCTACCCGTTCGTGTTTGCCTGTAGCATAATTAAACAACGTAGTTTTACCGCAATTTGGATTTCCTACCAATGCTACATGTATTGTTTTTGAGCGTTTGTGAACAGTTTTTTGAATAATTTCTTCGGTAAGTAAGCCATCAAAAGGTTCATCCTCGTCTATAGGCTTTTCATGTTCAGATACTATTTCAATATTATGAGCTTCACTCATTCTTAACGTAACTCTATATCCCAAAAGCTCATATTCTACAGGATCTTGCAATGGTGCTTTTTTAATAGCCGTAACTTTAGAACCCGTAATAAATCCCATTTCGGTAATTCGTTTGCGAAAAGCCCCATATCCCTTAACCTTACTTATAATAGCACTTTCGCCATTTTCTAATTGTGATAATACCGACATTGTATATTTGATATTAATATTATAATTCTACCGTAAAACGAAGTATTCCCACCAATGCATTGGGAGTGTTGGAATCTACACCGTAGGGCTTGATAATATATTGCACATCGGGTTGAATACTAACATTTGAAAACAATTGTGCTTTATAGCTCAATTCAATAGCGGTTTCACTTACCAAACCAGCATTGAACCGCGCATGAGCTATGGCAAGTCCCAATACATTTTCTCTGCCACCCAAGCCACTGTATACTGCTCCACCACCAATGTACACAGAATGTTCATTAATTGATTTTGGGCTTAGTGCACCTTGCACAAATATACCAAAAGATTGCTTGCTTTCTTCTTGTTGCCATAGTTTTTGATCTATAATGCCATAAACTCCATAGTTTCGAGTAAATACGTCGTTATATTTCTGCAAAGAATCATTGAATTCTTGCAAGCCGGAATGATTGTAATATCCCAATTTATAGGTATGTGTTTCTTTTGCTCTATATTGAAATTCTACAAAACTTAATATGCCATCTTCTTTTTGTAATTTCCAGTCGGTATTGTACCTGTTTATATCAAAATGTGTGGGTTTTCCGTCGTATACTGCTGCTACAAATCGTAGTTTTTCGTGTAATTCTGTTGTAAATGTAATACCTAAATTGGTAAGTGGAAATATTGCAATAGGAACATTGTCGGCTATGAGCGAAGGAATTCCAAATGAACTGTTTATAAAATGAGAACCATATGCGCTGGTAACCAATTCCACATTCGCATCTTGTAGACCTACAGTAATATTTGAAATACCAATTGTTTGTGAATACCAAAATTCATGGAGGTATGTATGTTCCCCACCATCTATATTGGATAATACTTGAAAATCTCCTACTAACTGTTCGCTTGGCGATTTCCCGTGAAGCGATTTTCCATGAATATGCAACGAACCATGTTTCCACAAACCTAATTTTTCTGTTTCTATGAGCATACCTAACGATGCCATTCCTAAAAAAACACCTCCTTGTTGCAGTCCGCCATGCATATTGTACACAAAGTCGCCAACATAGGAAGCATCTAATGTAATTGCTGTTGAGGAACTATCTGTTTCTTGAGCCACCCCACATAGTCCATAACTGATTGCACAGGCAAGTAATAATTTCTTCATATTCTACATTAATTTGTACGATGCAAATTAGTATATAAAAAGCAGGCGGTACAATCCCTAAAAATGGGGATTTTTGCAGTTACACACTATTAGATTCATATATTTTTTTTGACGAAATAGTGTATGAATACTTGCTATTTTGATTTTAAAATAACATAACACTATTATTATCAATAATTTATATATCTTATTTGTAAATATTTATTAATTTTTTATACAAAGTATTGCATTGCATAGATTATCTATGTATATTTGTTCTATGCAATCAGAATTAATTAAAGGAACATTGTCTGTCTTAATTCTTAAACTACTCAAAGAACATAAGAAGATGTATGGGTATCAGATTACCCAAATGCTCAAAGAACAAAGTAATGGAGAACTCATGGTGAGAGAGGGATCGCTGTACCCTGCATTGTTTAAATTAAAAGACGACGAGCTTGTAGAAACAGAGGAAGAAATGATAGGTAAGCGAGTTCGACGATATTATAGGTTAACACCCAAAGGTGAAATAGAAACACAACGAAGAATTACGGAAATTCATTCATTCATATCATTATTACAAACCCTTTTTAAATAAATTATTATGGAAAAACTATCAGATTTACAAATCGAAACTATTCGTAGTTTGGTTGCCAAACACTCAATGCATTCACAAGAAATGCAACAAGAAATTATAGATTATATGTGCTGCGAAGTAGAAGAATTGATGTCAAAACACATGTCGTTTGAAGATGCTAAAAACAACACGTTACAAAAAGTTTTGTTGGACGGTGCTGTTGAATTAGAAAAAAATTCAATAGATATACTCAAACGAAAAGGACATCAAAAAAAACTTATTATTGCAAGCTTTGTTACCATAGGGTTTACTTCGTTCAGTGTAATTTTAAAATTATTTCATGTGCCGGCTTCCAATATTTTAATACTTGCAAGTGCGTTGTTGTTGCTATTTTATTTATTGCCAATGGTATTTAAGCATCAATATTTAATAGAAAAATATGAACATAGTAAAGCAAAACAAAAAAATATTTGGGGATATATTGGGGTGTCAATTATGATAATCGGAATAACCTGCAAGCTCTTTCACATACCGGCAACAAATATTGTATTGGTAATAGGATTTGTTTTGTTAAATATAGTTTATCTACCTGCGATTTTTCATAAAAAGAATATGGTAAGGGAATAAGGGAATTTTTTTCTTTCTACAAAAACCGCTCAACATACTCTACTATGGTTTTCGCTGCTCCTTTGTTTGCTAACACAAACTGCTGAGCTCGGGATCCGCAAGCTATACGATATTCAACATCTGATATCAGTTTTGAAAGTATTGCATAACAGTCTTCTTCGTTCGAAATAGAGAAGGCAGCTTCAATTTTTTGTAACTGAATAGCCTCGTACGAGTTTATATGTTTGGGACCAAACACTACCGGGTTTTTGAGTATTGCCGGTTCTGCTACATTATGTACCCCGGTAGAAAATGCACCGCCAACATAGGCAACATCACTTATGTGATATAGTTTTGCAAGCATTCCTATCGTATCAATTATTGCAACATTACAGGTGGTTTTTGCCTGTTCATTGTTCGAAAATTCGCTATACCGCTCACTTGTAATTTCAGCCTGCAGTAATTCTTTTTGAATAGCAGCAATATGCGATTCATGTAATTCATGAGGAACTAATATCAGCTGCAAATCGGTTCGTTGGTTGAAAATTCGTATCAATGCAGGTAACAGATGTTTTTCATCGGCAGGCCATATACTGCCGGCTATAAAGGTTATTTGTTTTGGGCTTGCAAACAATTGTATGGCAGATTCCGATTGTATTCGTTCAGCCTTTTGTATAATTTGATCGTAACGAGCATCTCCGGCTACTATGAGGCGTTCCGGAAACGGAAATATTCGTAAAAAATGTTGTTTGTATTCTTCCGAAACAGGAAAAATAGTGTGTATGTGGGAATAAAACATTCTATTGATATATACATTCAAGCCTTTGTGCCGTCTAGAATCTTGTGCCAATTCTGCCGAACACAGAAGTATAGGTATTCGGAGAAAATGTGCCGCACATACAAAGCCGGGCCACACATCGTATTTAGAAATTATCCATACGGCAGGACGAATTTTTTTGAGAAAAAAATATGCGGTAACAACAACATCAAAAGGTAAATACAGAGCTGCATCAACATCAGTTTTTTTTGCATGCCGCATGCCCGAGGGTGAAAAAAAAGTAGCAATTATGTAAAGGTTGGAATGAGATTGTTTTAATTGTTGAATTATTGGAATTGATTGTTCCCATTCACCAACCGATGCACTATGTATTAAAATTACTTTTTTGTTTTGTGCGGCTTGTATAATTATTCGTATGCTCCAAATTTGAGAAATTCTACCACGTAATCCTTCTCGAATTTTTTTGTTCCACAATGCTGCAATACAAAACAATGGAATATATACCACGCAATACAGTATTGTATAGAAAACTATAAAAATATACATCGCAAATTATTTTGAATTAAAGATTTTTATTGCAAGTTGCAATACGGTTTCTACCGTTATCAAATTCATGCATGCAAATGTTTTTTGTGGGCAATAATTCATTCCCATTTTTGTACACGGACGACATTCTAATTCAACTTGTGCTACTCTACTTTGTTCGAGTATAGGAAAATAACCAAATTGTCGTACAGTTGGCCCGTATATACCAACAACAGGAACATTCAACGATTCAGACATATGCAACATACCTGTATCATTAGCTATTGTTAATTGAGCTCTGTTTAGTAATGCTGCGGATTGACTTAAATCGAATACGCCCGCAACACTTAATACTGTACCTTTGCACTTTGCTGCAATAGTTTCGCAGATTTGCTTTTCTTTGTATCCTCCTAAAAGTACAACTTGAGTGGGCAATTGCTTAAGAATTTTTTGAGTAAGTTCCAGAAAATTTTCATCGCTCCATTGCTTATTTGTGAAACTAGCTCCGGGACAAATCACTACAATATTTTTATGTGGCTTAATTCCATTATCTTCCAAATAGTTATCAACGATTTGCTGTGCATATTCGGGAACTACAAGTTCGGTTTTTTTACCATCATCTACTACGCCTATTTTTTTTGCAGTATCAATAAATCGCAAATATACAGGACGAGGAACATTGTATGCATCTAGTTTCCATCGAATAAGAAAATATCGTTTGCAAACATGTTTTACAAATCGAAATACTTTACGAGCACCAATAGTATAAGATATAAAAGTACTTCGCCAATTTTTGTGTATATCAAGAACTACATCGTAGTGTTGTTTACTTAATTTTCTACGCAATCGGAATAATCCTTTGACGCCCGCAGTAGAATCTAACTGATACACATGCGAAACATAGGGTACACATTGGAGTATAGCAGCAAACTGTCGTTTTACCACAAAATCTATTTGTGCATCTGGATAAGTACTACGTAAATTTCGCAATAATGCAGTAGTAAGCACTATATCGCCAATAGAACTTAGTCTAAATACAAGAATTTTTTGTATAGGTTTCACTATTCTACGGTAACAGATTTTGCTAAATTTCTTGGTTGATCTACATCACAGCCTCGCATTACCGCTATATAATAAGAAAGTAATTGTAGAGGAATAACAGTAGTAAGCGGAGCCAATTGCATATGAGTTTCGGGAACTTCAAGCACATGATTTGCTAATCCGGCAATAGTTTTATCTCCTTTACTAACAATAGCTATAACAATACCCTTACGTGCACGAACTTCTTGAATATTACTTACTACTTTTTCATACGATTTATCTTTGGTAGCAATAATAACCACAGGCATATTTTCATCAATCAAAGCAATAGGTCCGTGCTTCATTTCGGCGGCAGGATATCCTTCGGCATGAATATATGAAATTTCTTTGAGTTTAAGAGCTCCTTCTAAAGCAACCGGGAACAGACAACCTCTACCCAAATAAATAAAATTTGCAGCATTTTTATATAATTCAGCTACAGCCTTATAATCTTCGGAATACGTTAATATTTCTTCTATTTTTTTAGGAATTGTATACAATTCTGCTATTATTTCTTTGTATTCCTTTTCACAAATAGTATTACGACGTTTACCAAGCAACAATGCTATCATAGTTAACACAGTAACTTGTGCAGTAAAAGCTTTGGTTGAAGCTACTCCTATTTCAGGTCCTGCATGCGTATATACCCCAGCATCGGTTTCTCGTGTAATACTAGACCCCACAACATTACATATACCTAAAACAGTAGCACCGGCTTCTTTTGCTAATCGAACAGCAGCTAACGTGTCGGCAGTTTCGCCACTTTGACTAATTGCAATAACAATATCGGTATTATAAATTATAGGATTTCTATATCTAAATTCCGATGCGTATTCAACCTCAACCGGAATACGCGAAAATTCTTCAATTAAATATTCACCTACTAATCCGGCATGCCATGATGTGCCGCATGCAACAATAAGAATACGTTGAGCTGCATCTAATTTATCAAACACATTGTATAACCCGCCTAAATATATTTCAGGAGGATTTTGCGATGCACGTCCGCGAAAAGTATCGGTTATAGACTTAGGTTGTTCATATATTTCTTTTAACATAAAGTGGTCAAAACCACCTTTTTCAATCTCTTCAATATCAAGATTTAATTCTTGAATTATTGGAGTAAGCGAATCGTTAAGAATTGTTTTTAAAGTTAACTCTTCCGGCGAAATTACAGCAACCTCTTTATCATTTAAATAAATAATTCTATTGGTATGTTCAACTATTGGTGTTGCATCGGATGCAATAAAATATTCATTTGTACCAACACCAATAACTAAAGGACTACCATTACGAGCAGCTATAAGTTTATTTGGCTCATCGGAACACATTATAACCAAACCGTATGCACCTATTACTTTTGTCAACGCTAACCGAACCGATAGTTCGGCAGAAATATTACCTTTAATGTAAATATATTCAATAAGATTTGCAAGAACTTCAGTATCTGTTTCACTGGTAAATGTATACCCTCTATCTACCAACTTTTTTTGCAAACGACTGTAATTCTCAATAATTCCATTGTGAATCACAGTAATTTTACCATTCATTGAAGTATGTGGATGAGCATTTACATCATTAGGTTCGCCATGTGTTGCCCATCGGGTATGACCAATCCCAATATTACCAGAGACTTCCCGTTTATTTATAAACAACTCTAAATCGGATACTTTACCCTGCTTTTTATACGTCGTAATTCCATTTGATTGTTGCAATGCAATACCTGCCGAATCGTAACCTCTATATTCTAACCGTTTAAGCCCACTTATTAAAATTGGGAAAGCCTGTTTGCTCCCAATATATCCAACTATACCACACATAGCTATTTAGTATAAATAATTTTTAATTTCGATTGTTTTGCAATTGCATCAATAGTAATCATATTGCCATACACATTATTATTGGGCATTACCAATTCAAACGAATAGTCATCTAAATTAAATGAGTTATTTTTAACATATGTCATTACCCAATTTAAATTATAGATATAATAGGTACTATCGTATGTATAACTATCGAGTGTTAAAAATTTAGTACCTTCAGGATTGAATATATGAAGTTGGGGCAATGTATGAGGAGCAAAATTTTGTTGACTATCATACACATACGGCACATACAATTTTATGGAGTTAAATACTACACTCGAATCTTGCCAAGATTGTAATCCATGTAAATTAACTCTTGTTTTTAGTCCTGCAAAACCTTGTACATAAGCATCTACGCCACTTGTATTCAACGCAGACTGCACTTGTGCTGAATGTATATGATGAAACATGCTTAAAGCTTGCAAATACACCAAAGAAGGATCGCTTGTAGAACTCGCAGTATAGGGCGTAGCCGTAGGAGCTAAATCTACCTGATATTTAGTAGACCCCTTACTTACATATATTGAAATTTGCGGATACACATTAAGAATTGCCGAATTTTGATACGCCGAAGTAATATATAAGCCTTTAAATGTTTGTATAAGCAACGAATCTACTCGTTTCATTATAGAATCTAATTTATCATCATCATCGGGTTGCTCATATATAGACTGAATTCGAGCAAACAAATCAGCTGCATAAGGCTGTGGAAATTTAAAATTGAAGTGTGCCGAAGTATCAAAAACCGGCTTATAGGTTTTTTGACCTAATAATAATGCGGTATTAATAAGATTTTGAGGCAACACCGCATCTTCATAATATGCTTTACAAATATCTTTTGATAAACTTTCTTGTAATTCAAATATTTGAATAGTTTGCAAAGCATTGGTATCGCCATAAAATTGCGAACGTTCGTACATTACAAAACAAATAGAATCAAGGGTACATTCAGCAAGAGGTGCTGCAAAGCTTGTAAAATAAAAGCGAGACATAAAATCGGCACGAGCTTGCGAACCATCATTATGCGACGCACTTCCTATCATATAGGTTAAGTAAGAAGAACGAATGCTATCGTCGTTAAGAGTTGTATAATCTACGATAACCGATGTAGAATCAACAAAAGCCCCAACAAAATCTTCGTCTTGTAACACATCGGAACCAAAGGGAATGGCATCTTTATTACAAGAAATTAAAACAAATAAACCAAAAAAACATGCAAGTATGCACAAGTATGAACTCTTCATATACAAAATATTAGTCTAACAAACTATCATAAAAATCGGCATACGCTTGCAAATAATCATCGGGAGATTGATAGCTAAGAATAGGAATTTTTGCCTGTTCACTATATGCTATTAATTCAGGATGAATATGTTCACTTCCGTATATTATACCATCTGCTTGATCTATTGCTAATTTGTTTACACTTACCCAATCAGCACCTTTCGAAATAGATTGCAAATCTGATTGAGAGATACCATCAAAATGCACTTTATTTATAAAATCTTTAGAAAAAGGATTAGATATACTATTATCGAATAATGAATACACTACTTTAGACTTAGCAAACAGAGGATCTTCGTAAAATGTTTTTTTAAGATACAAAGGCAACAACGACGTAAACCAACCTTGACAATGAACAATATCGGGTGACCAACGAAGTTTTTTAACTGTTTCTAATACCCCGCGAGCAAAAAATATCATACGATCTTCGTTGTCATCAAATTCTTTTCCTGCATCGTCGGCAAACAAAGATTTACGCTGAAAAAACTCTTCATTATCGATAAAATACACTTGTAACCGAGCAGCTTGAATTGAAGCAACTTTTATTATCAACGGATGGTCGGTATCGTCGATTATTAAATTCATCCCCGAAAGACGAATTACTTCATGTAATTGATTTCTCCGTTCGTTAATTAAGCCATATTTGGGCATAAAACAACGAATTTCCTTACCGTTTTCTTGAATATATTGGGGCAGATTTCTACATATAAGTGACATCTCAGTATCGGGCATATATTTAGCCATTTCTTGAGATACAAATAATACTTTTGCTTTCTTCATGTAATTTTACTTGAATATCCTATTAAATACGTTACAAAAGTACAAAAATTATTGCACATATAAAAAATGACAGGTAAAACTTATTTAATTTATAAAAAAAGTTATTTTTGTCGCCTATTTATGTATCTGAAGTATTACATATGATTATTTGTAAAAACAGAACGGAACTGCAGACTGTTGTTACCGACATACAATCTCAAGGCAAAACAATTGGCTTTGTTCCAACAATGGGAGCTTTGCATAAAGGGCACATTTCTCTTATAGAACAGTCTGTAAATCAATGCAATACGACATTTGCAAGCATTTTTGTAAATCCCATTCAATTTAATAATCCACTTGACCTACAAACATATCCACGAACTATAGAATCAGATATAACACTGCTTGAACAAGCGGGATGTGATGTAGTATTTATTCCCGAAGTATCTGACATGTATCCTAACGGAACTGCCCAAACCGAATCATATAATTTTGGGACATTAGAAACAGTTATGGAAGGTGCATTTCGTCCTGGGCATTTCAATGGAGTAGCTGTGGTAGTAAAACGATTATTCAATTTAATTCCTGCCACAATTGCATATTTTGGGCTAAAAGATTTTCAGCAAGTTGCCGTAATTAGAGCTTTAGTGGAACAAGAACGCATTCCAATACAAATTGTAGCCTGCCCTACCATTCGCGAAGCCGATGGTTTAGCAATGAGTTCTCGGAATATGCGTTTAACACCCGAACAACGATTACAAGCTGTTCAAATATCAAAAACATTGTTTACCGCACAACAAATGGCTCAAAAAAATTCGGTAGAAGATGTAAAAAAATTTGTAATTAACACACTAAATAATGTACCTTTACTATCTGTTGAATACTTTGAAATAGTAGACCAAAAAACATTACAACCTGTAAATACGTGGAACAACCCATGTGTTGGTTGTATTGCAGTAAATGTTGGTATGGTTCGATTAATAGATAATGTATCGTTGTAATTTAAAATATAATGGTTATAGAAATTTTAAAATCAAAAATTCATAGAGTTACAGTTACCGAAGCTAACTTAGACTATATTGGAAGCATTACTCTTGACGAAAATTTGATGGAAGCGGCAAATTTAATTGCCAACGAAAAAGTTCATGTTCTAAATCTAATGAATGGCGAACGTATTGAAACATATGTTATTAAAGGCGAAAGAGGATCTGGAGTAGTTTGTTTAAATGGACCTGCAGCTCATAAATTTAGTCCTGGACATATTGTAATTGTTGTGTCATATGCGTTTATGGATTTTGAACAAGCAAAAACATTTGTCCCTCACATAGTATTCCCCGATACAGCAACTAACACATTAGTATAACTTGAAAATATCTGCAACACATATTGGGAAAACAATTCTTTTTTCATCGTTTGCACTTATTTTTTTATATTTTGCTTTTCAACACGTTGATTTTTCGAGCTTTTGGACAGATATCATTCAAGCAAATTATTGGTGGGTTGCATTGTCTTTATTATGTGGTTTAGCCGGATATATTCTCCGTGCCATTCGATGGAATTTACTTCTTGAACCTTTAGGATATAATCCATCGAAAAAAAACAGTTTTCACGCTGTAGTATTCGGTTACTTTGCAAACTTAGCGTTTCCCCGTTTGGGCGAAGTTGCACGCTGTGGAGTAATGAATCGTTCCGAAAAAATTCCAATGGATACACTAGTCGGAACTGTTATTGTTGAGAGAATTATAGATTTAATAATGCTTGCTGTATTAACAGCAATTACATTTAGTATAAAAATCCAATTTTTTGGTTCATTTATCCTGCAACGTATTATAATTCCTACTACGCAAGCAATTAGTGCTCATACATACACTTTAATTATAGGTGTATGTATACTTATAATTTCCGCAATAATTCTTTGGAAAATCCTTGGTAAAACAAATGTAATTCGTCAAAAAATTGGAAACTTTACCAAGGGAATTGTACAAGGAATTGCATCAATATATACTGTTAAACAAAAACCACTATTTATTATTTACACCCTCCTTATTTGGACTATGTACTGGCTTATGTCGTGGTTGGTTTGTTTTGCTATTGAACCCACTTCACATTTTAGCGCAACCGACGGGCTATTCCTATTAATAGTAGGTGGTATTGGTATGGCTGTGCCGGTACAAGGCGGCATAGGTGTTTTTCATTTTATTGTAGCCCAAGCTATTACCATATACGGACTATCGCAACAAACAGGACTATTGTATGCAACAATTAACCATGAATCTCAATTACTTTTTATCATAATCATGGGTTGCATATCAAGTTTTTATATTTTTATTGCAAAAAAAAGATAACCAAAGTTATTCTTATGAAATTTTTAGAAACAATACAACAAAAAATAGTAAATCGTGAACAGGCATTGAATATAATTTTGCAATGGCGAAAACAAGGCGAAACAATAGTTTTTACCAATGGTTGTTTTGATATTATTCACAAAGGACATGTTCACTATTTGGCACAAGCACGCGATTTGGGTACTAAACTTATTGTAGGACTCAACACCGACGAATCAATAAAAAAACTTAAAGGCGAACATCGTCCTGTCAAAGAATTAGAATCACGTGGATTAACTTTAGCATCGTTTGCATATGTAGATTTAGTAATTCCTTTTGAAGAAGACACTCCGTTTCATCTAATTTCTTCAATAATTCCACACGTATTAGTAAAAGGCAGCGACTATACAGAAGACGCAATTGTGGGAGCTGATATTGTAAAACAACATGGTGGTAAAGTTACTACAATAGATTTTGTAACAGGATTTTCATCAACAAATTATTTCAAAAAGATATAAAATTTCAAATATTTTTTTATCTTTGAACAGCAAATTTTACAGAAACAAATATGATGTTGAAAAAAATATTTTATGCATTACTTATAACTCTTAGCTTTACAATGTGTTCTAAACGAACCGAAGTTAAAATTATAGGCGAATGGAAAGTAGTAAATGTAGGACAAGAAAGTTTTCCTGCAGATGCAACATGGACATTTAACGATGGTGGAAAACTCGACATCTTTCATGATATCAACGGTCTTCCTACCGGTACTGTTAGCGGAGAATGGGAAGCATTTGCTCGCAATGCTTTTATTCCTCATATTGAAATTAAAGGCTTAGGTCCAAAAGGTATGGACGGAAAATGGCGGGTTGAAAAATTAAATAAAGATTTTCTTGTAATCACACGAATAGAATTTGGCACAGGAGAAACTGCAGGTGCGTTTTTACGAAGAGAATTTCAAAAAAAATAGTGGCAAAATCCAAAACAATATTTGTTTGTCAATCGTGTGGGGCACAATCTCCTAAATGGATTGGAAAATGTAATTCATGTGGAAGTTGGAACACATTTCAAGAAGAAATTTTACAATCATCTATTTCAACAAAATCAGCTCCGGCATCTACTACAAAACCTATTGTTCTTAGCCAAATCCAATCGGAACAATATACTCGAATTGACACCGGAATTCACGAACTTAATCAAGTAATAGGTGGAGGAATAGTACCGGGCTCAGTGATACTTTTAGGTGGCGAACCAGGAATAGGTAAGTCTACATTATTATTACAAGTTGCTGTTGCACTTAGCAAAAAAACATTATATGTATCTGGCGAAGAAAGTCCGCAACAAATATCACTTCGTGCTAAACGATTACAAATTCAAAAAGATACTTGTATTATTTACAGCGAAACGAATGTTCATGCTATCATTCATCAGATAGAAGAACTTAAACCCGAATTGGTAATTATAGATTCTGTACAAACATTAAAACACCCCGATATAGATTCATCGCCAGGAAGCGTATCGCAGATTCGTGAAACTACAAATGTATTAATAGAAATTGCGAAATCTACACATATTCCTATTATTCTTATAGGTCATATAACCAAAGAAGGCAGTATTGCCGGTCCTAAAATATTGGAACATATGGTAGATGTAGTGCTTCAATTCGAAGGCGACATGCACAATGTATATAGAATTTTGCGAAGCAATAAAAATCGATTTGGCTCTACATCAGAAATTGGCATTTTTGAAATGGTACAATCAGGATTACGCGAAGTTACCAATCCATCGGAAATGCTATTGAGCGGAAATCCCGAACAATTAAGCGGTGTTGCAATAGCATCAGCTATGGAAGGAGTTCGCCCGCTACTTATAGAAGTTCAAGCACTTGTAAGTACTGCAGCTTACGGCACTCCGCAGCGAACTGTAAACGGCTACGATGCTAAACGATTAAATATGTTATTGGCTGTTATTGAAAAACGATTAGGTGTTAAAATGTACACAAAAGATGTGTTTATAAATATAGCCGGAGGTATAAAGGTACAAGATACCGCTATAGATTTAGCTGTGGTTGCAGCTATATTGTCTTCGTTATTCGACATGTATATTCCGGCATCGTATTGTTTTGCAGGAGAAATAGGTTTAACAGGTGAAGTTCGAATGATAGGACATATAGAAAAACGCATTAAAGAATGCAGTAAATTAGGAATGAAACATATTTTTATTCCCAAAACCGAAATACAATTCCAAAACAAACATACAAATATTGTTCAATGTAGTCGAATAGATTCTACATTTCGAAAATTGTTTAAACCAAACTCTCAAGAAACTGAAGAGTAAATAATTACATCGAATTCAAGTTATTTAGTTGTATTTATTTTGTAGTGCAATTTCTACACATTTCTATACTTGCTCTTTGCGAATGAACTCTACGTTTGAAACGTTGAGCTTGGCTTGAATTCCAGATATCTATAAATCCTGCATCTTCAACATTTCCATAGGAATATATATGATTTTTGTCGAAACAACATGGCAACACATTACCTTGCCAACTAATAATACACGAACTCCACATACGCCAACAGGCATTTCGTAATGGTTTTTTAATACGTATTTTTTTATCTTCAACTGTGTATCGGCTATATTTTGAATCGGGCAATAAATGCATATTTTCTGTTGAATAAAATTGTGCTGTTTTAAATACTACCCTATCGGCACCATACTGATTTCCCAATTCTCTAATTTGGTGTAAATGATTTTGCGTGTGAGCAAACAATAAACATTGTAATTCAACAATAGGAGTAAAAGATTTTTGTTTCTGTTTAGCTTTTTTTATTGCCTCTAACGCCTCTACAACTTTTTGAAACGAACCGTTTCGGCGATACAATTCATAAGTTTCTTGATTATACCCATCAAAGGAAACTATAAGATGCGTTAAACCCGATGCAACAATATCTGCAGCATTTTCGGCAGTTATATAATGTGCATTAGTTGAAACAGAACTAATAATTGAAGCTTTATGAATCTGCGAAATCATAGAACACATTTGGGGGTGCAAAAATGGTTCGCCTTGAAAATACAAATTAATTGCTATAGTATATGGCTTACAGGCTTCGAGTACTTTAGAAAAAATTTCGGCAGAGACATACCCTTTGGCAACCGTAGATGTCTTATTTCCGGTAGGGCATTCAGGGCATTGGAGATTACAAATATTGGTTGGCTCAATACTGATATATGAAGGAGGATAAACTGAAACATCTTGATGCATATATGCTGAACGAATATACGAAATACGCAAACGTAAGAGATTCCACAAAGCTCGCAAACGTAAGGTTCGAATAGCTATGTATAAAAAAATTATGATATATCTTACATATAATAAATTCATAGTACACTTACATATTTATGTTTTTGAAATAATCCCATACTAAATATACAATGATTGAATGCCTATGCATATATTCAAAAAATTATTCTACGTTTAAAATAAAAACAAAATCATAACAATTCAACTCTTTATGTATCTTTGCAAATATGAATACCGAACTCTATATTGCTAAACGAATTTTGCCGCATAAAGATACGGCAAATATATCAAAACCTATAGTTACTATTGCAATTATTGCTATAGCATTAGGTTTAGCGGTAATGATAGTATCTGTATCGGTAATTATTGGATTTAAAACAACTATAAGCGATAAGATTTTTGGATTTTCATCGCATATTCAAATAGTAAATTTCGACACTAACACATCGTATGAATCAATCCCTGTTAGAAAAGACAGTATACTCGTTGAATCAATACTTGAACTTTCAAATGTAGAACACGTTCAAACATTTGCAACAAAACCCGGAATAATAAAAGTAAATAACACCGTAAAAGGTATTATTGTAAAAGGTATTGACAAAAGTTTTAACCCACGTTTTTTCGAGACGCATCGAGTTCAAGGAGAGCTATTTACATTACCCGACACCTTAACCGACAAAGTGCTAATTTCGAAACATATAGCAGATTTACTAAAGTTACAAGTAGGAGAATCATTCATAACTACATTTGTTCCCAACGAATCGGGCAAACGTCCTCGAAAACGACGATTTGTAGTTTCGGGAATATACGAAACCAATCTTCAGGAAATAGATAGTCGTTTTATCCTTGCTGACATACGACACATTCAAAACTTAAATAATTGGACTGATTCAGAAATTTCGGGCTATGAAGTTTTTGTTTCGTCGCACAAACAATTACAAACATACAAAACTCACATTCAAGATATCGTGGGATATGACATTGGACCCGACACGCAAAGACTAAAAGTACAAACCCTGCAAGAAACAATTCCACAAATTTTCGACTGGCTTGCATTGTTAGACATGAACGCTTGGATTATAATACTATTAATGCTTTTAGTTGCCGGCATGAATATGATTACAGGATTACTTGTTATAATTCTTGAAAAAACTTCTGATATAGGTATTTTAAAAACTATTGGAACCGAAAACGTACGTATTCAAAAAATATTTTTATATGTAGGCGGAATACTTATAAGTAAAGGCTTACTGTGGGGAAATATAATTGGAATATCATTGTGTTTTATTCAAATGCAATTTAAACTCATTCCTTTAGACCCAGCAACCTATTTTATGTCGTATATTCCTATTTATATTTCAATTCCGGCAATAATTGCATTAAATATCGGCACACTTATAATTACCTTAGGAATGCTGCTACTTCCCTCGCTTATTATTTCAAAAATTAGTCCTGCCGACGCAGTGAAATTTGAATAAAAATCTAATACAAAAAGTTATTATACGGGTAGCGAATCGCATGCATTTCTTTAACTTTATCGTACAACAACTGTTTAAATTCTTCTATATTTTGCTTATGTTTAGCCGAAATAAACACACACGTTTCTTGACGAGCAAAATACATATGTTTAAAATCATCTAAAGAATATTCATCTGATAATTTGGGGGTCAAATCGTCTTCATCTTTTGGAGTGTAAGAAAATGCATCTATTTTATTAAAAATAAGGAATGTAGGTTTATCGCCAGCACCAATATCCGAAACAGTTTGCCGCACTACATCAATATGTTCTTGAAAATTTTTATGAGAAATATCTACAACATGCAACAAAATATCGGCTTCGCGCACTTCGTCGAGAGTTGATTTAAAAGATTCGACTAAATGAGTTGGCAGTTTTCGAATAAACCCCACTGTATCGGAAAGTAAAAAAGGTAAATTATCAATTACAACTTTACGGACAGTAGTATCGAGTGTTGCAAACAATTTATTCTCTGCAAAAACTTCGGATTTACTTATCATATTCATTATAGTAGACTTTCCTACATTGGTATATCCAACCAAAGCAACACGAATCATATTTCCTCTGCTTTGGCGTTGAGTAGCCATTTGACGATCAATTTTTTCTAATTGTTTTTTTAGCAAACTAATTTTATCGCGAATTACCCTACGGTCGGTTTCTATTTCTGTTTCACCCGGACCACGCATACCTATACCTCCTTGCTGACGTTCCAAGTGAGTCCACATTCGAGTTAAACGCGGCAATAAATACTGATATTGAGCCAATTCTACCTGCACTTTTGCATGTGCCGTTTGAGCTCGCTGAGCAAAAATATCAAGTATTAAATTAGTCCTATCCAATAATTTACAAGCAAATTCCTTTTCTAAATTACGCAATTGTGATGGTGTTAATTCATCATCAAAAATTACTAATTTAATTTCGGCGGCATCTATATATTCCTTAATTTCTGCAATTTTACCCGAACCAATAAATGTTTTAGAAATCGTTTGAGGCAATTTTTGGGTAAATGAATGAACTACTTCAACTCCGGCAGTTTTAGCCAAAAATGCCAATTCATCTAAATACTCTTTTGCCTGATTTTCAGTTTGCTCCGAGGTAATAACACCTACCAATACCGCTTTTTCTACCTCATCATGGGTATAATATCCACTCATATATTATCTAACTATTACCTGACGCTGAATAGATTGCTCGAGCGAAATAAATGTTTCGGTACTTGATATTCCAGAAATTTGCTGAATTTGATGATTTAAAATCTCCATTAAATGATGATTGTCTTTTGCATAAATCTTTAAAAACAATGCATATGTGCCTGTAGTGTAATGACATTCTACAACTTCGGGAATTTCTTTTATTGCTTCGACTACGCTACTATATACACTACCTTTCTCAAAATGAACACCTATATATGCACAAGTATTGTATCCTAATGCTCGTTCTTCTACTATATATTTTGAACCTTTAAACAACCCGGCTTCTTCTAATTTATTTACCCGCTGATGAATAGCTGCACCAGATACTCCACACAAACGAGCAATTTCAAGAAATGGCATTCGTGCATTTTCCATCAAAAGATTTAAAATCTTTGTATCAATTGAATCAATTTGAAATGACATACATTACATTTTTTATAAAACAAAGATACAATTTTTCGAATACATTTTTACATAATTAAAAAAATCGAATATGCAATAACATATATATAGGCAAGATTTTTGGAATGAAAAAATACAATTCGAAAATTTACAGAGGTGTAATAAAACAAAAATTACACGCATTTTTTTGCTTGAAAGTATTTTTAGATAAAAATTATAGTATTTTCGTAAAAACTTATTGCATATGAAACGGTTAATCTTAAGTATTGTCTTTATAAGCTTTTTTCTCATAGGGTTTTCTCAAAACAATAATATTTTTATTCGTAAAGAAGATAACCCTGAACTTAAAATTACAATCGATGCCTATTTTGGGATTAGTTTAATGACTCAATATAACGGGTTTATTCGATATGGGTTTATTCAGGTGAAATCTACAGGAGAAACCAAAGTAACTTATTTATCGCAACAACAATTTATGCAACAAGTTACCGGACAAATGGTTTCAAAAGCTAATCCTAATAAAATTAATTATTTGGAACAAAAAGAAATAATGTGGCAATCGTTCGAAAATTTATGGAAAATACGCTATGCCGAATATCCTTACGATGGTCCGAATAAAATGGAAAAAGGTTGGGCGGGTCGCGACATGGCACCAAGTGAAGCTCAATGGAATTTTCTCAAACAAAATTATGGATACAATAACTTCGACCAATTTTTATACGGTGAAAACATGTGGAAATTGGTAAAAGATTCTCAAGATGCCGCATGGCAAAGTCAATATTCCAGCTTGAAGTAATGAACCAATCTTGCCCTCTTTGCAACTCTGAAAGTTCAGAATTTTATCATTCACACCAACAAATATTTTTTATCTGTCAATGTTGTAGTCTTATATTCTTACATAATAACTTACGATTACAAACAAACAAAGAATTTGAACGGTATAATTTGCACCAAAATAATCCTTACGACACAGGATATCAATCATTTGTTTCACCTATTACTGCCGAAATTGAATCTCGGTATAGTCCTTTACATCAGGGGCTTGATTTTGGAAGCGGGAAATCTTCTGCTATTTCCCACATTTTACGCTCAAAAAATTTCGATATTACAGAATACGATCCTTTTTTTGTAAATAACCCATTGGCATTGCAACGCACATACGATTATATAGCATGCTGCGAAGTTATTGAACATTTTTACCATCCGTTTAAGGAATTTTCACTACTATATTCGCTATTGAAACCTTCGGGCGAATTAATCTGCATGACCGATTTATACTCTCCATCCATAAATTTTGAAACTTGGTATTATAAAAACGACCCAACACATGTGTGCATATATACTTTAGAAACATGTGAATGGATAACACAAGAATTTGGGTTTTCTAATTGTGATATTTTACGGCGTAGAATAATTTTCACCAAATAATCCTACAATCCATGTAATGTTGACAGGCATCATTAGTCAAAATATAAAAAGACTCATGAAATTACTATATATCATACTATTGACATGGTTAGTTTCGTGTAGTGCAAAAACACAAGACTTACAAACAATAAGCAGTGATACAATGAAATTACGAACATTAACAGAATTTGAATCATATGTAATTCGAGACAAAGGCACCGAACGACCGTTTACAGGAGCCTATACCGATATGTTTGACGAAGGAGTATATGCATGCAAACAATGTGGAACGCATTTATACACATCGAATCATAAATTTCATTCGGGTTGTGGGTGGCCTGCATTCGACGATGAGATTCCGGGGGCTGTAACTCGCATACCCGATGCCGATGGTAGTCGTATCGAAATAATATGTTCAACATGCAAAGGTCATTTAGGACATGTATTTACCGGCGAAGGATTTACGCAAAAAGATGTTCGACATTGTGTAAATTCAGTGTCGCTGGAATTTATTCCAACAACAGAAAAACTATATGATACCGCGTATTTTGCAAATGGCTGTTTTTGGGGAACACAATATTGGTTTAACAAAACTGAAGGAGTAATTAAAACAACTGTAGGTTATAGCGGTGGTAACATTGAAAACCCTACCTACGAACAAGTATGTTCTGGAAATACCGGACATGCAGAATGTATAGAAGTAATATATGACACTTCCAAAACCGACTTCAAAACATTAGCAAAATTATTTTTCAACACACACGACCCTACTCAGATTAATAGGCAAGGACCCGATATAGGCGAACAATACCGAAGCGAGATTTTTTATACATCAGCTAAGCAAAAACAAATAGCCGATGAATTATTTGTTGAATTATACAAAAAAGGAATTGACGTTGCTACTGAAATAACGCCATTTGCAAAATTTTATCCTGCCGAAGAGTATCATCAACAATATTATGAAAAGAAACAAGGAATACCATATTGTCATGTATTTCGCGAAAAGTTTTAATTTTCTATCCGCAAATTGCCATTATCGTAAGTACATACATATTCGCGAAGCGGATATTTTGCAGGACCTTGCATCATGTAGCCGTATTGCATGGTAAACACCGAGCCACAACATGGACAGGTAAGTAAATCGCCAAACCCTTGTTCTAATTGCATAGCACAGGTATTAGCTTCGTGAGTACAAGTAACATCAAATGCACGAAAATCGTCATAGCTATATTCGCGTTTAAGTCTATAAATTACAATACCATTACATTTATACCCTAAACAATCAGAAGGTCGTTGCAATAAAGCAGCACCACCTTCTACACGTAAATCTTGATAACGAGGGTCGCTTTCGATATCGAATATTGTAACTTGAATAGAAGTAACAGGTACCGGATTTTCATTTTTATCGCACGAATGTATGGGCAATACGCAGAGAATGATACAAAAAATAAAGTAACTCCGAGTAATTCTTGTGTTATTAGACATATTCATTATATTTGTAACATATTGCAAACTTACTATAAATTACCATTAGTTACGTTGTATGACACAAAAAAGTATTTGGAGAATTCTTATTATTACGAGCTTACTTATAGGCTGGGGACATGCATATAGTTTTGCTCAAAACAAACCTAAAAAGGGTGCATACGTGCCCGATAAAAGTCCAGAAGAAGAGGAAGAAGAATTACAAGAAAAAGTAAAAGAAGAAACAAAAAAACCCGATAAACCACTTACCAAAAGGCAAGGGTATAAATTTATGCGTAAACGCGACAAACGAAAAGAAGGAGAATACAAAGAACATCACGAACGTATTCAACAAGAAGAAACCTACAAACGCATGAAAAAAAGCAAGAAAAAAGCTGAAATGAGGAACACCCGTAAGAAACCAAATAAAATAAGAAAATTATTATTAAAAATGTAATGGTATGATACGGTGCATTCCTAACCATACTATTGATAAAGAACAGTGGGATAAAACTATACTCAATTCTACACACCCACACCTATATGCCCGGTCATGGTATTTAGATGTGGTTTCTCCCGGATGGAAAGCTCTTGTATACAATAATTACGAATATATAATGCCTCTACCAATAAAACACAAATGTGGCATACCATATATTGTTCAGCCCCCATTAACTCAGCAATTAGGAATATTTTCAGCCAATGTCATAACAGCTAAAATTCAACAACAATTTGAATCGAAATTATTTTCACACTTAAGTGTTCGTTATAGCAGCTCCATAGAATTTAATTCAAAAATATGTAAGCAAACTCAACGGGTTAATTATATACTGCCTCTAGAAAATTCGTACGAAAATATTCGACAAAACTTTTCTGATAATTGCAAACGAAATATTAAAAAATCTGAAACAGCCGGCATACTTGTACAACATGTTTCTTTAGATTTTTTTATCAAACATTTTAAAGATTTAAGTGTATTTGATGTATCTCAAGATTTATGGAACACCATTCAATTATTATTAACCCAAGCTGAACTTCAAAAATCATTGCGAATTTACGGTGCATTTTTTAATAATAAAATTTGTGCACTTGCAGCATTTGTTTCAAGCGGAACTACACTATATTATCTTATTCCCGGAGCAAATTCAATTGCTAAAAAAAATGGTGCAGCATATGCAATTGTGGTACAATGTATACAAGACCATGCGGGTACATATAAAATACTCGATTTTGAAGGTTCAGAAATTGCCGGAGTTGCTCAATTTTATAAAGGCTTTGGTGCCCAGATTCAGCCATATTTTTATATTAAAAAAAAATTGGTGCCGTTTCTGTCTTTCTTATTAGATAAATAAACTTAAAATTATTTTCATTATAGTTACAATTGTGTAAACTTTCAAAAAATGACGATTATTAAAAAAATAATAAATAAAGTTGGTAATAATATACCATTTTCAATATTACATACTATTTCAAATGAAAAATTAATTTTACCATTTTATCATGCAATTTCAAATAATGCAATGCCTCATATTGAGAATTTATACTCTATTAAAAATGAAAAAGCATTTATTAAAGATTTAGATTTTCTATTAAAACACTATCAACCCATTGATTATATTAAGTTTAAAGAATTTAAGATTAATGATTTACAGCCAATTAAACCATCATTTCTACTTTCATTTGATGATGGATTAAGAGAATTTCATGATATAATAGCACCTATTCTAATTAAAAAAGGAATACCTGCTATTTGCTTTGTAAACACAGATTTTATTGATAATAAAAATTTGTTTTATAGATATAAAGCTAGTTTGATAATTAATGAAATTAGAAAAAATACTGAAATAAGAGAAAAATTAAGATTTTCAAAAATTTATAGCAAAGATATTTATCAATATATATTATCAATATCATATAAAGATAAGCAAGAATTGGATGATATAGCAATTGACATTAATCTCAATTTTAATGATTATTTAAAAAGTAATTCTCCATATTTAACAAGTAATGAGATTAAATCCTTAATTAATAAAGGATTTCATTTTGGTTCTCATAGTATAGATCACCCGGAATTTCAATATTTAGATTTAGAAACCCAAATAATTCAAACAAAAGAAAGTTTGAATTATTTAATGAATAAATTTTCATTAAATTATAAAATTTTTTCATTCCCTTTTACTGATTTCAATGTTTCAATTGATTATTTTAATTATATTAAAAAAAATGAAATTTTTGAATTTAGTTTTGGTACTGCAGGACAAAAAAAAGACTGCATCCCATTTAATATTCAAAGAATTCCATTTGAAAATGGAAATCTCTCAGCTGAGAATATTTTAAAAATAGAACTGTTATATTATTTAATTAAAATGCCTTTGAGTAAAAATACTATAAAAAGAAATGGTAGAAATAAAATTATTTAATAAAAGTCAATTATTTGAATATATATATTCAAGTGATTTTGGAAATAGTAATTGTATACCAATTACAATTCATCGAGCACTTTCACAATTCAAAAACACTAAATTACATGAAGAAGATGTTATTTTATTGATTGCGTTTTGTAATGGAAATGTAATTGGATATTTAGGTGTTTTACCCGATATTTTATCATTTAATAATAATGTAATAAGAATAGGTTGGTTAAGTTGTCTTTGGGTTTCAGATGAATTTCGAGGTAATGGCATTAGTTATAATTTAATAATAAAAGCTTTAGAATTATGGGATAATAAACTTTTAACTTCTGATTATGTATCATATACCAAAAAAATATATGATAAAACTAAATTATTTAATTTAAAACCATATGTTAAAAAAGGGATTAGATTATATTTAAAATCTGACATGCAAAATATACTTCCACCTAAAAAACCATTCTTATCAAAATTTTTATTTCTTTTTAAAATATTAGATTTTATTCTAAACGCTTTTTTAAATTTAAGAATTTTACTTTTTTATAAATTTCATACAAATTTTGATTTTGAATACACAAATTATGCTGATGATGAAATAAATGATTTTATTAAATCAAAACAAAATAATCAATTATTTAAGAAAGATAAAAATGATTTAAATTGGATAATACAAAATCCTTGGATACTATCAGAAGATAAAAAAAGTAACTTAAATAAAAAATATTATTTTTCATCAACAGTCAACTTATTTAGATTTCATCTTATTAAAATTAAAAATAAAAGAAAAGAATTAGTTGGAGTTATACTTTTCTCTGAAAAAGATAAATCTTTAAAAATTCCTTATATCTATCATAATAATATTGATTGTATAATTGAAACTATTTATTTTCATGTACATGTATGGAAAATAAAAACTTTAACAACATTTAATATTGAAATAGTTGAAGGTCTTAAGAAAGGGAAAAGTCATCCTGAAGTTTTAAAAAAAGAAATAATTCGAAATTATATTGTATCTAATCCTTTAAGTGAATATTTATTTTCTCCTGAAATCATAATTCAAGATGGAGATGGGGATAGCGTTTTTACTTAGTGATTATAAATAAAAATAATCTTTCTATTTTATCTTCAATTAATAAGTTGAAATTTTATTGAAAAATAAAAATCTAAATTGGTTGTAAAAAAATTAATTGTACCTTTATACAGGGATTATCCTCTATTTACTGTCATAAAGTAGGGAAAAATTTAGATTCTTTGTATGCGTTCTATACTGTTTTTTTTATTCATACTTGTTTGGTTTGTGTCGCATGCACAAAACCAAGAATTGTATTTACAAACTTTTACCAAACAACAAGGTGTTCCACAACATAAAATTACTTCGATAACACAAGATGCGAATGGACGATTGTGGTTTGGTACTTCACATGGTGTATACACATTCGATGGCTATAATTTTATTGATATCAATAATTTTTCTCCCGTGAAATTATCGGAAATTCATTGTATGATGCAGGTTGCGGATACGGTTATGTTTGTTGGCACATCTATGGGGTTGTACAAGATTCATAATCATACGTATACAACAACACCTATTCTTACACAAAAAAAAATTACCTCTATTATTCATGTAACCCCCAATACAATAGCTTTCTCCGGTATTGGTAGTCGAAATCTTTACCGGTGTACTTTTGACCTAACAACACAATCATATTCAATAGATTCGACAGAATATCCTCACGAAATCACAAAAATATATAGAGATTCTAAACAACGGATGTGGTTACTCAATTCACCACATTCTATTACAATGCAGGATTCACGAGGAATTCACAACATAGCGCTCCCTTCTAATTCGCTTCAACTTTTACTCAGTGATATTATCGAATATTCCAATTCTTTATTACTTGGCACTTCGCATGGTCTGTATATGTTTAATGAACTTGAACAACGCTTTGAATTATTTTCAATGGAAAAAACTCGTTCCAGCGAACTCTTTATAACCGATTTCGAATTATCCAAAAACGGTAATCTTTATATTTCTACAGACAATCAAGGAATACTCATGTATACAAAACATGGCACCATTGTCCCAATTATTCCTAATAATTCATCAATACATAATTCTGTTTTTACCATATACGAGGATTCATTAAAAAATCTTTGGTTAAGCACATTAGGTAACAATCTTCAGTATATTCGGTTTATTAAACAACCTATTGGGAATTATTGGAATACAAATTTAAGCAATCTGACAGAAAATTTGGTAAAAACCACCTATCAAGATTCTTATTCAACACTTTGGATAGGTACTGATGGCGGAGGTATTTGCTATATTCCCAATTCTCCTACTCACACTACCGTTTATGAATTAGCCAATTCTCCTAAAAAAATCATGACCTTTGAACAACAAGGAAATACCCTTTGGGTGGGTACATATGTAAACGGATTGTATGCAATAGATTTGAAAACAAAAAAAATAATTCCCCACCCTATATATATTGGTAAAACTGCAATACAAAATATTTTTGATATTGAAATACTCGATGCACATACATTACTACTTGCAACCTTGGGTACCGGATTGATACAATATGATATTTTCACAAAACAAGCTACCCATATACACACCATACCTTTTGGTAAAGAAACATTTCGAATTGATGCATTTTTGTCGAGTATTTGTAAAGATAATTATGGAAATATATGGATTGGCGGATATGGTCAAGGTATTGTAGTATGTAATGCTCATATGGAAGCAATACAGATATTCAATGAATTTACTCAAAATCAAACCATTACAAACGATAATGTGTACGACTTGAAATTAGATTCAAAAGGTCAGATGTGGATAGCAACCTGGCAAGGAATTACAAAAGTTAATACTCAATCATATACAATTACCCAATACCCTACTCAAAATTATCCGGCATTTTCTCAATGTTATTCAATGCAATGGAGCAAACAAACGCTATGGTTAGCTACCGCTGAAGGTTTGGTAAGTTTTGATACTTTAAGAAATACTACACAAACATATTCGGATAAACGAGGCATATATTCGCTTGCATCGCAATGCAATCATATAACCTTAGTAGACAACACTTGGCTCGTAGCAAGTGGCAATAATGGTGTAAGCGTAATTCCTATAGAAAAATTATCGACTCTTGCAAAACCACAATTGCAGTTTCGAGCTATTACAATTATTCAACATGGTACCATAGTGCCACAAAGTTCGCATATCCAATTGCCTCACAACAACAATACTCTACGCATAGTATTTCCAATTATTGATTTTGTAAATAATTACGATATTGAATATTCATATACAATTACCGAAGAATCAAAAGACAAACAATATCTCGGTAGTTCCTATGAATTGCAGCTTACCAATATGTCACCGGGCACCTATACTATAACATTGTATGCTCGCTACAAACAACATAGCGAAAGCGAAACTTCGTATACCTTCACTATTACTATTACACCACCATTTTGGCAAACATGGTGGTTTCAGTTGTGTATCGTGATTATTATGTGTATCACTATTTTTTATAGTATTCGCCTGCGTTTATATAGAATGAAAAAACAAGCATTTATTTTGGAACAAAAAGTAACAGAACGAACAAAAGAAATTTTGAGTCAAAAAGAAGAGTTACAAGTACAAACCGAAAAATTGCAAGAAATAAATGATGAATTGCTTCGTACGAATTCAGAACAATCAAAACTGTTCGAAATTTTGAGCAAAAAAGCTGAACCATTACAAACAGTGCTTCCGAAATCGCACGACGAAGAATTGCTTGAAAAAACTATGATATATATACATGAACATATTTCGAATCCAAATCTTTCAATTGAAGACATCAGCAATCATTTATGTATTACAAAAATTCAATTGTATCGCAAAATAAAATCACTTACCGGACTTACACCAATTGATATTCTAAAAACTACGCGATTGAAAGTCGCAGAAGAAATGTTACTGCAAAATAAATATTCAATTTCAGAAATTTGTTTTCATGTAGGTTTTACCGAACCAAAATATTTTAGTAAATGTTTTAAAGAACAGTATTCTGTATCGCCAAGCGATTTTTTAAAAAATAAGTTTATTCATTAAAAATCAATGATTTATATATTTTATTTTATTTTTTTTGATAAAAATGTATACCGTTTTTGATAGTTTACTACACCATATGGTTGTAAATAAATTTGTACGTTTGTATATTGAGAGTTGAATATAATTTTTTAAAAATATGAAAACAATAAGTTACCTCCGAATCTTACTCGTATTGAGTATATTGTATGTAAATCAAAGTGTATTTGCAACCAAATTAGTAGAAGTAAAAGTAGTTGACAAAGACCACATAATGCTTTATTTTATGGATGGCGAGGTAACGTATCCCGAAAATTTAACACAACTAGGAACAAGAGCCTATACAAGTTCAACAAATGAAAATGATAATGCTTTAATAACGTATGGCACTGCTCTAAATACTACAAATGCAGGTACAGTTGGCAATTGGTCAATAAAATCGACTGATGATGCTAATTTTGGTACTGCAGGCAAAGCTCCTACAAATGTATACAGAAAATCAAAACTTTCGGGCGTTTCGCAAGAATCGTGGAATACGGGAACAAACGATTATAATTACGATTGGGCATACGAACATACCATATTTTTAAAATTACCATTTTCCATGGTACAAGGTAAAACATATACCATACAACTCAATGCCAATATAAATTCAGATGTAAACACCAAAACATTTACATACGATATTTTTAATTCTAAAACAGATGCTATTAAAATAAATATTGCCGGCTACCTATCGTCGCCAAGTATAAAATCTGCCGATGTCTATATGTGGATGGGCGATGGTGGTGCTCGTGATTATACAAGTTTACAAGGTAATACCGTATATATATATAATGTACAAACAGGAGTAAGTACTTCGGTAGGAACTTTATCGTTTTGGAAAGCAGCTGCATCTGAATTTTCAGACGGTCATCAAATGATTCGAAGTGCAGTATGGAAAGCAGATTTTACCGGATTTAATACTCCGGGAACCTATAGACTTGCGATTGATGGAATTGGATGTAGCGAAGATTTTACCATAGCCGCCGACGCATATCTCAACCCTTTTAAAGTAAGCACATTAGGATTCTTCTACATGCGAATAGGCGAAGACGATAATGGCACTGGCCCCGTACCTCGTCGTCCATTATGGATACCAAATACCAGCCCTGCTACCTGTGAAGTAATTATTACTACCATGCATCCTTACCATGCCAATTGGAGTACATTCTGTAGTGGCGACAAATGGGACTGTAAAGATGAATGGGCTACCTATGCTACTACACGCAAAAACCCGAATGCCTATGGAGGGCATAGTGATGCGTTAGACTGGGACAGACATTTAGGGCATGTGCCTATTATTTACGACATGTTGTTACCATATTTCTTAACAAATGGAGCAATTTCAGAAGATAACTTAGGAATACCCGAAAGTGGAAATGGCATACCCGATGTACTGGATGAAGCACGCAACGAAGTAGACTTTTGGCTTCGACTTCGCGATGGTAAAGGATATAGCCATGGGTTGAATAATCCAAACGGAACAAATAAACTGTACCAAGCAGCAAATACCGCAGTAGCTGCGTGGGCAAACGCGGCAAATGCGGCTATGCTTGCCAATTGTTTCCAAATAGCAGGCAATACAACATTGGCTAACCAATATCGCGATAGTGCAATAAATGCATACAACTACGCCAATGGACTTGCCGACCAGATGCTTACCAACAAAGTTGATAAATTTACCGGACGAGATTTTAAAGCAACTGCCGCCGCATTCTTATACAACATTACCGGAAATACCGCATACGAAACTATGCTGAATAGCTTGAGTACCTGCACAAGTACCACATCGGTAATTCACAATAGCAATCAAAACCAATTGTATGCTGTAGCCGGTTATTTATTTACCAAACAGCCTCGCAACTATCCTACGCTCTACAACAATATGAAAGCTTCGCTTATAAACGAAGCAAAAAATATTGAAGCAAATTACACCACAACACGACCTTCGCGTCGAGCAAGTGACAATAACCAAGGGTGGTTTGTTACCGAAATGGTAATACAGCGTTCAATTGTTGCTCATGCTATATGCGATCTGGGTGCAGATAAAACATTATTTGAAAATGCATTACTACTCGAAGCCGATTGGTCGCTCGGACGAAATCCACTAAATATGATAATAATGACTACTTCCACAACTCCACTTGCGTCAAAAAAATCGGTAATAAGTGCATACACGAGTGGCTGGGCAGATGGTTCACCAGGTGTACATCCCGGACATACACCTTACATGAATATTTATGACTGGAGTCCCGGTGGTATGGCAATGGGAAATCCAACATGGATGACAACAAAAAATTATCCAACAACCAATTGGCCATATGGCGAAATGTATTACAATGTCCGCTATTTTTATGCTGCCAACGAATTTACTCCACAACAAACCATGCGTGGAAAACAAGCATTGTATGGCTATTTGCATGGAATTAGTCCTGCTGCCACACAGGGTTGTGCTACACCAAATATTAGTGGCGTAAGCTCTATTTGCGGATTAACATCAACTGTTCTTCAAAGTGGGCTCACTGCAGGAAGTAAAACTTTTACATGGTACAAAGATGGAACTGTAATCTCTGGTCAAACATCACCATCGCTCACAATTACCCAAGCTGGTACATATCGAGTTTCGGTTGATAGTAATAGTTGTGTAAAAACCAGCGATAAAATTGTAAGTGGCTCACTGGTTTTGGAATTGGGCGAAAACAAAAATCTTTGTACCGTTACAGAATACACTCTTGATGCTCAAAATTCTACCATACCAAATGTTAGCTACCTGTGGAATACCGGGGCAACTACACGTACGATTACTGCAAACAAAGCAGGCACCTATTCGGTAACAGTGAGTGCACAGAATTGTCCAAATGTTCAAGACAATATTACCATAACTTCAAATTTATTGAATACTATCGGAGATACAATATGTAGTGCTGGACAAGTAAATTTATCAGTTACCGGAACATCTACCTATGCATGGTATAATGTAGCAACGGGAGGAACATCGTTGAGTACACAAAAAACCTATAGTCCTACCATTTCAACAAACACAACCTATTATGTACAAGAAAGCGGCGGATTTAGTGGTGGACTCGGTAAAGCGACCCAAGGTGCAGGTGACAAATGGAGCATGGGTAGTGGCTATGCCGATAGCGACAAAATCAATAATGTTACCGTATTGCAAAGTCTTACCTTAGAAAGTGTTGCCGTGTATGTGGTAACCGCAGGAACCAATGTAACCATAAACATAAAACAAGGAGGATCTGTTGTACATACAAAAACTGTAAATGGATTAGCAACAGGAAAACAAACGATACCACTTAATTTCTTTTTAGCTCCCGGTAGTTATACCATAGATTGCGACGGAACCAGCGGAGCTATATATTTCGAAGCTTCGGGTGGAACATTTCCATATTCGTATGCAGGATATATATCATTTACCTACAACGAAAGTTGGCAAAGCACCTGGTATGGATTCTTTTATGATTGGAAAATATTTGTAGGTTCGGCATGTGCACGCACACCGGTTCAAGCCATAATAGACCCGGCAAACAGTAAATGCTCTTCGGGGTATACACAAACTATTTCGCTGCAAACAGGTTGGAATTTAATTTCATACAATGTAATTCCTGCTGATTCTACAATTGCAACAATATTCAATGGTAAAGACGTGCAAGAAATAAAAAATGCAGATGGATTTTGGTCTAAAAATAATGTTTTACAATTACAATCTCTTACCAAAATTGTACCCGGCAAAGGATATTTAGTGAAAATGAATGCGGCTACTACCATTCAAATTACAGGAACTCCGTGTACGGACGTATTGCCATTTGCCCCTACAGGTTGGCAATTAATTGGATATCCATGTACGGGCATATTGCCAATCGCCCCTACACCTATAACTAATTATTTTAATGCAACAAACGCAATTATTATTAAAAATTTCGACGGATTTTGGGAACCAAACGGAGGGGCTAATTCAATTACGAATTTTGAACCGGGTAAAGGCTATTATTTGAAGAAATAATCACAAAAAACACATACAAAAAAGGGGCTTATGCAACACATAAAGCCCCTTTTTTTATTATTTTTAGGTATCTATTACATTTCTAATCCACCACAAATGGGAATAACCTGTCCGGTAACATAATCAGACAACTCTGAACCTAAGAAAACACAAACATTTGCTACATCTTCGGGTTTACCAGCTCTATTTAACGGAACTCGTTTTTTCCAATCTTCAATTACATTTTCAGGTAATTTTGCAGTCATTTCAGTCATTATAAAACCAGGAGCTATAGCATTACAACGAATATTACGTGACCCCAATTCTTTAGCGATTGATTTAGTAAACCCAATCATTCCCGCTTTAGAAGCAGAATAATTTGCTTGCCCTGCATTACCGCCAATTCCCACAACAGAACTTACATTAATAATTGACCCTTTTCGGTTTTTCAACATAATAGGCTGAACAGCTTTCGTTAAATTAAATGCAGATTTTAAATTTACATTTATTACCATATCCCATTGTTCTTCGGTCATACGCATAAGCAATGTATCTTTAGTTATTCCGGCATTGTTAATTAAAATATCAATAGTTCCAAAATCTGCTAAAATTGCAGCCACGGCATCGTGCGATGAAGAAAAAGAACTTGCATCGGAAGCATATCCTTTAGCTTTTACGCCAAAAGCTTCTAATTCTTTCACTAATGCTTGAGCATCATCATTTATAACTAAATCGGTAAAAGCTATATTGCAACCTTGTGCTGCATAACCTAATGCTATTGCTTTACCTATACCGCGTGAACCACCGGTTATAAGAGCTGTTTTTCCTTCGAGTAATTTCATTGTTACTTTGTTTATAAATTATTGTGCAAATATAAAATTTATTTTTTATTACGTTTTTTTTGTCGTTCAAAGAATTCAGGTTTGGGAATATAGTCGGTACTTAAAATTTTAAGTTCAGTACGACGGTTTATTTGATTTGCCTTTTCTTGCGAATCTTTAGGTAATTGTAATATAAAATCTTGAGTTAATGAAGTACCTAATGTAAATAATGGATCTAATTTAGCAAGTTCTTCGGTTACAGTAACCGGACGACTTTCGCCAAATCCTCGAGCTACAAGCCGTTCAGAATCATATCCTTGTTGAGTTAAATAGTCAATAATAGCCTGAGCACGCTTTTTCGAAAGATTCATATTAGCAGTAGAATCGCCTACCATATCGGTATGTGCACCAATTTCGATAGTGATGTTTGGATTATCCTCCAATAATTTCGCAAGTTCTTCTAAAGCTTGTTTTGATGATTCATTTAGAGTCCATTTGCCAAAATCATAAAAAATATTTGGAATTTCTACAGGCTTACTCATTGTAATAAGCTCCAAATTATGTTCGAAAGTAGTATTATCGTACACATTATTTGTTGTAAATTTTATTTTTTTCTTCAAAAACCCTTGATAGGAACCAATAATAATATAATCGGTATACTGATGCAATTTAAAAGAATATGTTCCATCTTTTTTAGTTTGTGAGGTAATCAATGAACCATCACTTCCAATAAGAGTTACATCGGCTTCGGTAATTGGTCGTTTATTCGAAGCATCGAGTAATTTTCCTTGAACTGCAATTTGCAATTCGGGTAACTCAAACGAATAAATATCATCTTCACCACGCCCCCCCTTACGATTTGAAGTAAATAATCCTATTTCTTTATTCCCTTGAAATACAATACCAAAATCGTCTTGCATAGAATTTATAGGAAATTGCATATTATATATTTCCCACTGAGCTTTCTCGTCTTTTACCGCTCTAAAAATATCGAGACCACCCATTCCCGGATGACCGTTAGAAGAAAAATACAAAACATTGGCAGAACGGATATAAGGGAACATTTCGTCGCCAGGAGTATTTATAGAAGAACCTAAATTGATAGGTTTACTCCATGGACTCGATTCAGATAATCGCTGAACCTTCCAAATATCACTCCCTCCTTCTCCACCTTTCATTCTCGACGAAAAATAAAGTTCTAATCCATCTTCTGAAATTGAAGGATGCCCAATTGAAATAGAATCTGCACTAATATCAATTTTTTCGCCCGCACTCCAACTTCCACCTTTGAGAGAACTAATATATATTTGACAACCAATATTTTTACCCATTTCTTGTTTACACACAGTGCTATATAACGTAGTTCCATCGGGCGAAATACTTAAGGCACCATCATCAAATTCAGTATTAATAGTAGTATCCAAAATTTTAGTGGGAGGAGCCCAATTACCTTTACGGTCAAATCGGGTTTCGAAAATATCGGTATAATTCATACCCGACACTAAATTTATTGATTGTTTTACCCCTTCGAGCGAACGAGATGAAGTAAAATACACGGTAGAAAAATCTTTGGTTGTATAAATAGGCGAAAAATCATGCTCGCGAGAATTTATAGCCTTTACATTTTCTACAATATAACGAGTAGGCTTTTCTGTCCACACTACAGCTAAACTACACGACTCTATAGCATTAGTGGCACGAATATCTTTTGGTTGAATTTTCTTATATGCACGAAAAGCCTCTTCAGCCTCTTTCAGTTTTTCATTTTTCAGCAACATCATACCATACCAATACTGAGCTTCTTTTTCGCGAGTTTTTAATTTTATAGCTTTTCTATATGCAACTTCAGCTTTACGAGAATTATTAAGCATTCTATAACATTCGGCTACACGATATTGATATACTGATTGATTATATTTAGACTCTTCGGTTTCTAATAATTTTTCGTAATGTTCTAACGCCTTTGCATATTCTCCATTTTCAAATGTAGCATCGGCTTTACGCATAAGTCTTTTTTGCGACGAACACGATACAGTTATCAAAACTGATAACAGTAGAATAATATATGTGAGTGTTTTTGTCTGCATGTTTATGAATCTTTCCGAGCCTAACGAAAAGTTATACGCAATATTTTTTTCGATTGCAAATATACATAAAATATAAGAGCTTGTTAAATTTTACGTACAAGTATTCTGATAAAAAATGCTTTAGGAGCTTGTTTTTATACATTTCTAGCTCACCAACAAAACTCTTTTTCTTTTTACACAACCGGGTCATGTCCGTGTCCACCCCACGGATGACATCGCAGCAATCTTTTTATAAGCATATAGCCCCCCTTAAATACGCCATACTTTTGTATAGCTTCTATTCCGTATTGAGAACACGTAGGTGTGTATCGGCATGAATTGGGCAACCAAGGCGAAATAAACCATTGATACAATTTAATAGGTAGTATAAGTATATATGAACAAATATTACACATGTATATTTTTAGTTTGTAAATATATTTTCTGCAATCCCTTGCTTAGCTTAGTATCGAGTAACGAAAAATCATGAATAGTAGAATCAACATACACTATAAGAATATGTATTTCGAAAGAAGGAATAGTTTGAGTAGAAGAAAATTGCAATCGAAAAGCTTCGCGAATTCTCCGTTTCAACACATTTCTATCAACTGCATGAGCAAATCGTTTTTTTGGAACACTAATCGCCACTCTAACAGCACTCTGTTCAGAAGGCACACACGTCCATAAAAACCTCAAAGGGAATTCAATACATGAATTCCCTTTGGCTATAAGATGTTCTATATCTTTTTTCGACGAAAGTCGGTGGGCTTTTAAAAAGCCAAGTTCTTTCATATATATTAGTCTTTAGCTTTACCTTCTTTATTTATTTTTTTAATAAATTGTTCCAAAGCCATAGTCATAGAGGGAGCTTTGGGCATAGGAGCAGGAATATCGAGTCGTAAACCGGCATCGGTTACAGCTTGAGCGGTAGTAGTACCAAATGCACCTATATAAATATTATCCTGTTTAAAATCAGGAAAATTTTGCTTAAGCGATGCTATTCCCGATGGACTAAAAAACACAAGAATATCGTAATCAACGTTTTTAATATCAGACAAATCGCTACTTACCGTTTTATATAATATAGCTTTAGAATAATTAAATTTTTCTTTTTCCAATTTTTCGGGTATTTCTTGTTTATGAATATCTGATAATGGAACAAGAAATTTTTCTGAAACAAACTTTTTTGATATGGCTATTAAATCATCAAATTTACCATTTGCATAAAAGATTTTTCGTTTACGATATACAATATACTTTTGCAAATAAAAAGCAGTAGATTCCGATATACAGAAATATTTCATTGTATCGGGTATTGTCAAACGCATTTCTTTAGCTATTCTAAAAAAATGATCTATGGCAGTACGGCTGGTAAACATAATGGCAGTATGGTCGAGGATAGAAATTTTTTGTTTTCTAAAATCTGCTGCTTGAATTTCTTCAACATGAATAAACGGACGAAAATCTATTTGAATATTGTTCTTACGAGCCAATTCAAAATACGGCGATTTATCATTGTCGGGTTTTGGTTGCGATACCAGTATTTTTCTTATTTTCATAATAGTATGTATCTAAAAAATACGTTTTAAAACTTGTTAAGTACTATTGTTCCGATTTTTACCAATACTGCTATAGGTAATATTTCGAGAGTGCAAAAGTACAAAAACATATACAATATTGAAACATTTGCTTTAATACTTATTTGAATTCCTCGAATAATTCTAAAAATAAAAAACGTAAAAATGAGTAAAAAACCCGCATAAAGTATTAATTTATGGTCAATTACATCATTTTGTATAAAGGCTAAAGAAATAATTACAGGAAACATAAATAATCCTAAAACTCTATTATATAAATGCACGTTAAATAAATATTCAAATGAATATGAGGTATCATCACACACAAATCCTAAAAATTTAAAGAAAAAATCTTTAATACCATAGATAAGCAAAAAGCCAATTGCAATTAACGAAACAATACCTAAAGCTTTAAACCCGGTAATATGTAATGGCGAATAAAAGTTAAATACTTGATACGAAAACAATGCAATATTTAACGAAAAAATAAATTGTAAAATATTTGAAAATCGTTGTGAATTTTCGCTTGAATTACGAATACTTTTAACTGCAAAATTATAATGCAAAATAGACGACATAAGTAAATCTAATTGCCTTTTATAAAACAATCGCGACCACCCAAATAAAACTAATGCACCTAAAATTAGCCAAAACATCCAATTATTAGTTGTTTCATTTATCTGCTTATAGTGTATCACAAAAACTTTTTCTTGTAATTCTTGCGTAAATTTTTTGGGAGGAGCTTGTTGTAGTCTTTGAGAAAAATCAATAGAATCGCCATATTCAAACAGAGAAACAGTAAAATCTAATTCGTGTATTGAATATGTAGATGAATACGGGAACTGTATTGTTTGCAATTCTTCTGCAGGTTCTATTGACGACAACTCATTGGGTTCCGGTTCAACAATAGTATCAGCTAAAGGCATGTGTTGTGTCGAAGCATACGGAAAAACAATAGCTTGATGTTCGACCGTATTTAAATCCAATGAAACGACACCCAAAGAATCATTTGAGGAATTCTGATTATTGTTTTGTTGACTTTGTTGATTAACCACGTGTAAACCCAATGTAAACTATTTTAATGCAAAATTACACTGCTTACCGTTTTGCTTATCTGTATGCACGCTTTTTTTATTAAATAGTTATGAACGATATATTTTTTTTTATCTAACTCTTAATCTCTGTAAACATTGGACTCAGTATAAAAAAACATATATATTTTGGCACAATAGTGAAAAATAATAGTGAAAAATAATAGTAAAAAAAGTTTTTTTAATTAATTCGACGTATATTTATAGTATAAATTACCTATACATTGATTATGAATCAAAAAATAATGAGTCGAACTATTGGAATTGTTATTGGAATTTGTTTTTTACTTTCCGGAATAGGCAAACTTATAGATATACAAGGATTTGCAAGTATACTTATGCAATATAATGTAGCATTTGCTCCTACAATAGCTCTAAGTATTACCATACTCGAAATACTTTTAGGTGTATCATATATTGTTTATTTATTTACTCGATATATTGCTTTAGGCTCTTTAATATTTGTTGTTTGCGTTACCGGAATTTACACATATGGATTGGTTTACCATAATATAACACAATGCGGTTGTTTTGGAGTTATGGAATCCGGAAATACTAATCCACTATTACTTTATAGCAGGAATTTAACACTTATACTTGCAAGCATATATATATGGAAACAAACTCGAACGGAACAATATCGATATTCTACTCTCAAATTGAGTATCATAAGTATATTTGCAATATTGTTTATCGGAAGCTGTATAATTTGGAATACACGCATACAAACAAATCATACTCACAATCATTCATTACTATATTCACCAATTGCTAATACATTTGTTGCCAACTATGTAAAACCAATAAAAGAACAGTCGTATATCATTTTTTTCTTTTCGTACACATGCCCACATTGTATAGAATCTATTCATAATTTACAAGATTATAAAAAACATTCATTAGTTGACACAATAATAGGTTTTACTTATACCAATCAAAAAAGCAAAGGTTTATTTATGTCATTTTTCAATCCGGACTTTACCATATACGAAATTCCAAAAGAAGAACTTGATGAATATATAGATGCGTACCCAACTTCATTTTTCATAAAAAATCATTAGTAACCGAGAAAAAATAAAAATAACAGATTAGGTCGATAGTCACTAACCTAATCTGTATTTTAGCTGTGT